>DAOUBE010000194.1:0-8288 GCA_034432835.1 Dehalococcoidia bacterium
GGCCACCTCCTTTCTGGTCTATTCTCACCCAGAAGTGTGGCCCCTTCTGCTTCTACTTTTCCACGCCTACTGTCTCATATCTATCTGAACTTTTTCATACTGTCACGGATGTTACTTTAGCCAATGCCGGGAGACTAGGGAGTTACACGGCTGGGGATGGCGGACACAACCGCCAGGGCCAGGTATAATGCTCTGGTGGATAACCTGGGAGGATAGAGTTGATAGAGGCTCTTGTTTTTGACTTCGATGGGCTAATTCTGGAGACCGAAGAGCCAGACTTTCTGGTCTGGCAGGACATATATCGGCGCCATGGGGTGGAGCTGCCCCTTTCCCAGTGGTCCAAAGCCGTGGGCACCTCCGCCGATGCCTTCGACCCCTGTGCCTACCTGGAGGAGCTGTGTGGCCGTCCCGTTGATAGGGAGCTCCTTTTCCAGGAGGCCCTGGGCCGCTACGTGCTGGAGGTGGAGTCCAGGCCCATATTGCCCGGCGTGCTGGACTACCTCTCCGACGCCCGGGCCATGGGGCTGAAGCTGGCCGTGGCCTCCACCTCTTCCAGGGACTGGGTGCAGGGCCACCTGACCCGCCTGGGGCTCTGGCACCACTTCGACTGCGTGAAGACCGGTGACGACGTGACCAAG
Source organism: Dehalococcoidia bacterium (assembly GCA_034432835.1). Taxonomy (GTDB): domain Bacteria; phylum Chloroflexota; class Dehalococcoidia; order Lucifugimonadales; family DAOUBE01; genus DAOUBE01. The sequence goes on from DAOUBE010000194.1 coordinate 639, forward strand.
GTGAAACCTGACCCGGAGCTGTACATCGTCGCCACCAAGGAGCTGGGCGTCCGGCCCCAACGGGCCCTGGCGCTGGAGGATTCGCCCAACGGGATACTGGCGGCCAAGCGAGCGGGACTTTACTGCGTGGCGGTGCCCAACGCCCTGACCCGCCAGCTTCCCCTGGACCACGCCGACCTGCGCATCAATTCCCTGGCCGAGGTGCCGCTGAGGGAGCTACTGGCCAGACTGGAGGAGAAGGTCAAGGAGCGGGACCCCTAGCCCCTAGGGGTGCTACGGGCTTGGCCAGGCGCTGGGCTTGGCTCTGGCCCTGTCAACTTGGGGTTGTACCGGTTCCCCTGTCAGGTCACGCCTCACACCAGGGTGCACCCTGGACCCACTTACGGGCAATAAGAAGGAGTGTGTTCGCCCACCCGGCAGGGCACGCCCTGCACCCACTGTGTGCCTTCCCTGGCCACATACCCTTAGTGACCACCTCAGGGAAGTGTGGGTCAAGGGCGAGCCCTTGGGGATTCTCCCCTGGCACCCCTAGCAGGGGACTCTGCCCCTTGCACCCCTGGAACACCCTTGCGGTGATGCCCAAGGCCGGAGTCTGGCCAGTCAGCCTCGTACTTGGTGGCCAGGCCTTCTCGGGGATGGCAGTGGTTACTCCTGCCCTAGGATGGGGCAGCCTATGGGCTGCGGCATAAACCCTCTAGGAGCAATTCCCCTCCTGCCCCTATTCTCTAGCTCCTGGCCCTGGTGTATCATCGGGGGGCCGCAGCCCAGCGGCCAGTCTTTCACGGAGGGAAGCGCAGAGATGAAGGTACTGGTCACCGCCCCCTTGAAGGATGAGCAGGTAGCCCGGATACGAGCGGTCTCCGAGGACTTCGAGCTGGTGGTCGCCAGGACTCCCGAGGAAGAGGAGAGGCATCTTGCCGACGCCGAGGTCATCTTTGGCCGGTTCGACAAGGAGCGGTTCCAGAAGGCGCGGAGGCTGAAGTGGGTGCAGGTGACCCCGGCAGGGGTGGACCCCTTGATGTTCGACGAGTTCGTCCGCAGCAAGGTTGTCCTAACCAGCGCCAAGGGTATAGTGGGCACCCACCTGGCCGACCACGCCTTCGCCCTGCTGCTGGCCCTGGTGCGGGGCTTAAAGACGGCCATCGAGGCCAAGGACTGGAAGGCCCGGGGCTCCGCCGATATCTCGGCCATGGAGCTGGGGGGTAAGACCATGGGACTAGTGGGCCTGGGCGGGACGGGGGTTGAGGTGGCCAAGCGCGCCCAGGGCTTCGACATGCGCGTGATAGCCATCGACCCCGAGGATGTGGCCAAGCCGCCCTACGTGGCCGAGCTGTGGAAGCCGGACCGGTTCCACGACCTGCTCAGGCAGTCGGACGTGGTGGTCATCTGCTGTCCCCTGACCAAGAAGACGGCGGGGATGTTCAACCTGGAGGCCTTCCGGCGCATGAAGCGGGGCAGCATCCTCATCAACGTGACTCGTGGGCCCATCGTGGATGAGGCGGCGCTGATGCAGGCGCTGAAGGAGAAGCTCATAGCGGCGGCCGGGCTGGACGTTCTCCCTCAAGAGCCGTTACCCCCGGACCATCCCTTGTGGAGGATGCCCAATGTCATCGTCACCCCCCACTCAGCGGGGCGCTCGCCCCTGCGCATGGACCGCACGGTGGACCTCTTCGCGGAGAACCTACGGCGCTTTCTGGCGGGCAGGCCCATGCTCAGCGTGATAGACAAGAGCAAGGAGTACTGAGGAGCTCCCTTCGGTGGCAGCGGGAACCACAGGAAACTGAGAGGGCGCGGAGAGCAGTGACGCCGGCTCCGCGCCCTCTGGCTTTTTTGAGGCGGGGTGCGCTACATCCCCAGGTTGGCCTGGAAGTACTTCCCCTCGGTCTTGATGGACGGGGCGATGACCAGCTCGGCCTTGTGCATGTCGCGAATGGTGAAAGCGCCGCACATGCCCATGCACACCTTCAGAGCGCCCACCAGGTTCTGGGTGCCATCGGTGACGGAGGTGGGGCCAAAGAGGATCTGGCTGAGGGGGCCTTTGGTGCCTACCTTGACGCGGGTGCCCCTGGGCAGGGTTGGGTGAGGCGTGGCCATGCCCCAGTTGAAGCCGCGGCCTGGGGCCTCCTGGGCCTGGGCCAGGGGCGTCCCCAGCATCACGGCGTCGGCGCCGGCCACGATGGCCTTGCACAGGTCGCCACCGGTGCGGATGCCGCCGTCGGTGATAACCGTCACGTAGCGGCCCGTGCGCCTGTAGTACTCGTCCCGCGCCGAGGTGCAGTCCAGGGTGGCGGTTACCTGGGGCACACCCACCCCCACTACCTCACGGGTGGTGCAGGCGGCGCCCGGCCCCACGCCCACCAGGATGCCGTCTATGCCTGTCTCCATAAGCTCCAGGGCCGCGCTAAAGGTGACGCAGTTGCCCACTACCACGGGCACCCGGACCATCTGGCGCAGCTCGGAGAAGATGAGGCCGCGGTAGCTCCGGGAGATGTGCCTGGCGGTGGTTACCGTGGACTGGACCACCAGGAGACTGGCTCCGGCCTCCACGGCCAGGGGAGCAAGGCGCTTGGTGTTCTGGGGGGTCACGGAGACGGCGCACTGGGCACCGGTGCTGCGGATGGCCTCTACGCACTTGCCGATGAGCTCCTCCTTGATGGGGGACGAATACATTTTCTGGAGCACCTGGGAGGCCTCCGCCTGGGACGCCGCGGCTATCTCCGCCAGCACCGACTCGGTGTCTTCGTGCCGGGTGTATATCCCTTCCAGGTTGAGGACACCCAGGCCGCCCATCTGGTGCATCAGGCCCGCGAAGGCGGGGGAGACCACGGCATCCATGGCCGCCGCAATCACCGGGGTGGAGAAGATAAGGTCGCCAATGGAGAACTCGGTATTGGTCATGTCTGGGTTGATGGTGACCTCGCCTGGGACAATAGCCACCTCGTCAAATCCGTAAGCGCGCCGCAGCTCCTTCACCTGGACGTGGGACGTTGCCATCCCGCACCTCGCTTGTGAAATATTTCCTAGGAATCTACCAGAGGGAGACGCCAAAGTCAATCATAGGCCTGGCCCCTATGGCAAGGAGGACCACCCAGCTTAACCACCCGCCATACAGCCGGAGCCGGCAATCTGGGAGCACGAATTCAGCTTGACACCCCTATAGGGGGGTGATACAATCCAGCTATAGCATCCATTGGTCCGCGATTCTGATACTCAACGCAGGCTTGCGTCTGGGCTTCTGGCAAGCGTCACCTCTAGGCAAACGGAATATACATACCGCCAATCCACTAACCCGCCAGGGTGATGCACCGATGCACAGACCACCCTGGGTCTAGTAAGGAGCCAAGGAGGAGAACATGGTTATGCAGACGCAGACCCCAGCCCCAGACATCAAACGCGGACTCAAAGACGTTTACTTCGATACCACTGAGTCCAGCTTCATTGACGGGCAGATAGGTAAACTCCTTTACCGCGGCTACAACATCCACGACTTGGCGGAGAAGTCCACCTTTGAAGAGGTGGTCTTTCTTCTTCTGTATGGCAAGCTTCCCAATCGGCAGGAGCTAAAGCAACTGGACAGCACCCTGCGCGCCAACCGTGAGGTCCCACCCCAGGTCCTGGACGTGATTCGCCTGGTCAAGAGCGGCCATCCCATGGACGTGCTCCGTACAGCGGTGTCGGCCCTGGCGGCCTTCGACCCGGAGGTGTCCGACGTCTCCTCAGAAGCCTCCCTGCGCAAGGGCATACGCTTGACCGCCCAGGCCCCCACCCTGGTGGCTGCCCACCACCGCATAAGGAACGGTAAGGAGGTGGTCCCCCCCAATCCCGAGCTGAACCACGCCGCCAACTTCCTGTACATGCTCTTTGGCAAGCAGCCCACCCCTGAGGACGCCCGTATTATGGACATTGATTTTATCCTCCATGCCGAGCACGGCTCCAACGCCTCGGCCTTCGGCGTCCGCGTGGGGGCCTCCACCGTTGCCGACTTGCACGCGGCCATCACGGCGGGCATAGGCATCCTCAAAGGCCCCTGGCACGGCGGCGCCGCCGAGGCCGTGATGAAGATGGCCGAGGAGATCGGCTCGCCGGAGCGTGCCGAGGAGTATGTCCGCAAGGTCACCTCCCAGGGTGGCAGGATCATGGGCTTCGGCCACCGCATATACAAGGCCGAGGACCCCAGGGCCAGGCACCTTCGCAGCCGCGTCAAGGAGATGAGTGAGCGCCGCGGCCAGCCCCAGTGGTTCCAAATCCTCAGCCGCCTGGAAGAGGTGATGGCGCCCTACCGTGCCAAGGGTATCTACGTCAACGTGGACTTCTACGCCGGCGCCGTGTACCACCTCCTGGGCATCCCCGATGACCTGTTCGTGCCCATCTTCGCCATCGGGCGCATCCCAGGCTGGACCCTCCAGTACCTGGAGCAGATCAACAACAACATCATCATCCGGCCGCGCCTCCTCTACTCCGGGCCCATGGACCTGGAGTACGTTCCCATCGACCAGCGGGAGTGATGGCAGGCCAGGACAAAAGGGCATGACTGTGATGAGGGGCCATCTGGCCCCTCATCTGTTGTTAGCGAGGTGCCAAGGATGAGAAGGGTGGAGGAGGAGGTCCGCCAGCGCATCGCCCAGAAGGGCAGGCTCACCTTCGCCGAGTTCATGGAGCTGGCCCTGTTCTGGCCGTCGGGAGGCTACTACTCGTCCCCTGAGCGCGTTGGCGCCCGGGGCGACTATTACACGGCGCCCGGGGCCCATCCGGCCTTTGGGGCGCTGCTGTGCCTTCAGCTTTACCAGATGTGGGAGCTGCTGGGCCAACCTCGGCCCTTCTGGGTGGTGGAGATGGGGGCCGGCGACGGCCTTCTGTGCCTGGCGGTGATGCAGGCCAGCGCCTCCATGCCCGGGGAGTTCGCTTCCTCCCTGCGCTACCTGTGCCTGGACCGCTGGCCCCGCCGGGGGTACGAGGCTGGCCTGAGGCAGGAACTGGCGGGCCGGGTGGACAGGCTGGCTTCGGAGACCCTGCCCCTAAATGGGGTGGTGGGTTGCTTCCTCAGCAACGAGCTCTTGGACTCATTCCCCGTGCACCGGGTGACGGTCAAGGACGGCCGACTCCAGGAGGTCTATGTGACTCTCCAGGACGGGGACTTTGTGGAGCAGATGGGGGAGCTGTCCTCGCCCCGGCTGGAGGAGCGGGCCCGGAGGCTGGGCCTGTCCCTTCCGGAAGGCCACGTCGTCGAGATCAACTTGGCCCTGGAGGAGTGGGTGGCGGGCCTAGCCTGGGCCCTGGAGCGGGGCTTCGTCCTGACCATAGACTACGGGCATACGGCCTCGGAGCTGTACTCGCCCCGCCGCCCCAGGGGTACCCTGACCTGCTACTACCAGCACGTCCAGGTGAGCAACCCCTACCAGCGCATCGGGCGGCAGGATATGACCGCCCACGTGGACTTCACGTCGGTGGTGGAGTATGGGAGGGCCCATGGCCTGGACGCCCTGGCCCTGACCACCCAGGGCCGGTTCCTGGCCAACCTGGGGCTGGGCGTCTGGCTCAGTAGGCTGGCCCGAATGGGCCTCAGGCAGCGAGAGCTTCAGGCCAACCGCATGGGGATGTTGGAGCTGGCCCGCCCAGGGGGTATGGGCGACTTCAAGGTGCTGGTGCAGGGGAAGGCCGTGGATGTGTCGGCACGCCGGCTCTGGGGGCTTGGGGAGGGGGAGAAGCCTGCCTTTGTGGAAGATCTACCGGTCCCCCTGCTAGCGCCCCAGCACATGCCGCTGTTGGAGGGGCGGTACCCCCACTGGGGGGGCCAGTGGCTGGAGACGTGGACCCTGTCAGAGGGGGAGAAGGGGTAAGGGAGGGGGCTGGCCTTCTTTCCGTCCTGAAGGGTGCATCCCACCGTGGGGTGGGGAACCAAGACACCATCTTGCCGTCTGACCAGGGGCCAGGGCGTGCCCTATCGGGTGGGACGGCCCAAGCGCCTGGGACTGGCGGAGGCCAGCTAGGGGCTGACGTTGAGGTCCAGGTCCCTGGCCACCGACCTCAGGGCCTGGGTCACAAAGGCGATGTGCTCCTCCAGGGGCACGCCCAGCTCCTGTGCCCCCTTGACGATGTCCTCCCGCCGGATGTCCCTGGCAAAGGCCTTGTCCTTCATCTTCTTGGTCACGGAGCGGGGCTCCAGGTCGTCCAAGCTCCGGCCTGGCCTCACCAGGGCCACGGCTCGGATGAACCCCGTCAGCTCATCCACGGAGAACAGGGTCTTCTCCATGAGGGTCTCGCGGGTGATGCCGGTGTGGTCGCCGTGGGACAGTACCGCCCGGACGATGTCCTCCGGAACGCCCCGCTGCCGCAGGATCTCGGCCCCGTAGGTAGGGTGGGCGTCAGGAGTGGGGCAGATGTCCCAGTCGAAGTCGTGCAGGAGCCCGGCGATGCCCCACCGCTCCTCGTCCTGGCCGAATTTGCGGGCATAGGCCCGCATGGCCGCCTCCACGGCGATGAGGTGCTTCACCAGGCTCTCTGACTTGACGTGGTCACGGATTATAGTCAGGGCATCATCTCTGGTCATCTTCTCCCCCCTTGGAAACTTCTTCGTCCAGTGAGAAGGGCGCCTTCTCCTCCACGGCCGGCGCCTCCTGGGGGCAGAGCCGGGCCGTGGTGATGAACCCGGTATGGGCCACCATGCGGTGGTCTGGGCGGGCGCTGCGGTCGCTGATATGCCAGGGGCGCAGCAGCAGTTCAACCGTCTCTATTAGCTGGAACTGGCCGCTCTGGGCCAGGGCCATGACCAGCCGGTGCACCTGTAAGACGGTGGGGAGGAAGCTGAGGAAGATACCGCCGGGCACCAGGGCCCGTGCGGCGTGGGGGACCACCTGCCACGGCTCCGGCACATCCAGCACGATGCGGTCCATCTCCTGCTCCTGGATCCCCTGGTACACGTCCCCAATCTTGACGGTGAGGGTGTCGATGTTGGGGATGAAGCGCTGGATGTTCCTGAGGGCGTGGGGGACGGTCTCCTGGTTTATCTCGTAGGAGACCACCTGCCCGGTGGGACCGGTGGCCCGCAGCAGGGCCAGGGTCAGCGCGCCAGAGCCCAGGCCCGCCTCCAGCACCCGGGCACCGGGGAAGATGTCGGCCAGGACAAGGATGGCGCCCAGGTCTTTGGAGTAGATGACCTGGGTGGCCCGGGGCATCTTCAGGGCGAAGTCGGCCAGGGTGGGCTTGACGGCCAGGAGGGTCTGGCCCCCACTACTGCGGACCCGGCTGCCCACCCTGCGGCCTATGAGGTCGTTGTGGCTTACGATGCCCACGTGGGTGTGGAAGGCCCCGCCCGGCTGGAGGGTGATCATGTAGCGGCGGCCTTTGCGGTCCACCAGAAGGGCCAGGTCTCCCGGCTGGAAGAGGCCCCGCAGGGGGGACGGCCCACCCAGGTCACCTTGCCCCGGCTCTTGGGTGTCGAAACGCTGCGCCATTCAAGACATTGTAGCGGGCATAGAGGGAGGGTTCAAATCCCCGGGGCGCCCGCCACCGCGGCGGGCCTGCCAGGCCAATCGAAAGACTGGCCGGTGGTAGCCTGAAAAAGTTCAGATAGATATGAGACAGTAGGCGTGGAAAAGTAGAAGCAGAAGGGGCCACACTTCTGGGTGAGAATAGACCAGAAAGGAGGTGGCC
>DAOUBE010000195.1:0-18984 GCA_034432835.1 Dehalococcoidia bacterium
AGCAGTGAGAAGGCCATTGTGGCCCAGGGCCTGGTGATGCGCTACGGGCGGTTCGCCGCCCTGGACGGGGTGAGCTTCTCGGTGTCCAGGGGGAGCATCTACGGCTTTCTTGGGCCCAACGGCGCCGGCAAGACCACCACCATGCGCATACTGTCAACCCTCCTCCTCCCTACCGAGGGCCAGGCCTGGCTGGCCGGGGAGGACGTGGTGCGCCACCCCGAGGAGGCCAGACGCCACCTGGGGTACATGCCGGACTTCTTCGGGGTGTACGACGACCTCACCGTTCGGGAGTACCTGGAGTTCTACGCCCAGGCCCACGGGGTGCCCCGCCACCAGTGGCCCAAGACCATCGACGACCTGCTGGAGCTGGTGGACCTGGGCCACAAGCGGGACGAGTTCGTGGAGACCCTCTCCCGGGGGATGAAGCAGCGGCTGGGCCTGGCCCGCTGCCTGGTCCATGACCCTGACGTGCTGCTTCTGGACGAGCCTGCCTCTGGCTTGGACCCCCGTGCCCGCGTGGAGATGCGCGAGGTGCTGAAGGAGCTGCCTCGCATGGGCAAGACGGTGCTCATCAGCTCACACATCCTGCCCGAGCTGGCCGACATCTCCACCGAGGTGGGCATCATCCACAAGGGCAAGATAGTGGCTTCTGGGCCAGTGAACGAGATCATCTCTCGACTGGGGCCAGCCGGGTCCTGGAGCTGCGAGTGCTGGAGAGGGCGGAGGAGACAGGCCAGGTGCTCCAGACCCAGCCTGGCATCCGGGACGTGGAGGTGGTGCCGGAAGAGGGCCTGGTGCGGGCCGCCTTCTCCGGGGACGGGGCCGCCCAGGCTGCCATCCTGAAGGCGCTGGTGGAGGCCGGCCTGCCCATCACCAGCTTTACCACTCAGGGCGGGCTGGAGGAGCTGTTCCTGGCCCTGACCGACGAGGAAAGGGAGACGGAGACATGAGGCAAGGGTTGATGCGCGACCTGGCGGTCCTTAGCAAGGAGCTGCGCACCCGCATGAGGGGGCCCCGGGCTGTCGAAGTGATAACGGTCTATCTCATGCTCCTGGCGGGGGTGGCTGCCTTCGCCCTGCGGATGATGCAGGACCGCCTCCAGCAAGGGTTCAACTTTACCTCGGCTCCCGCCATGGGCGCCGAGATGTTCGCCATCCTCTCCCTCTTCCAGCTCTTCCTGGTTATCTTCATCGTGCCCGGGCTTACCGGGGCGGCCATCGCTGGGGAGCGAGACCGCCAGACTTTGGACTTGCTCCTGGCCACCCAGGTATCTTCGCTGTGGATTATCCTGGGCAAGATACTGTCGTCCCTGTCCTATGTGCTGCTCCTACTCATCGCGGCGCTGCCCATATTCAGCCTGGTCTTCCTCTTTGGCGGCGTATCCCCCCGGCAGCTAGCACTGGCCTTCGCCATCTCCGTGGCCACGGCCCTGACCCTGGGCACCATAGGCGTTTTCCTGTCCACCCTGGTGCGCCGGGGCCCCACAGCCACGGTCCTGGCCTACGCCGTCACCTTTCTGATGCTCATGGGCAGTGTCGCCGCTAGCACCTTCATCAGCATAACCATGAACTCGACCCCTGGCCAACGGCTGGCTGTGACGCTGCCCCTGGTGGTGAACCCCATGGCGGCCCTGGGCTCGGCCATGGTCTCCTCCTTCTTTCTGGGGGCGCCTCTGTACCTGAGCACCAGCAGCTCTCCCGGCACCGGAATGCCCCTGTGGCAGGCCAACCTGTTGGCCGACGCCGTGATAGTGGTGGTGCTGCTGTACCTGTCCACAGTGATGTTGCGGCCCGGCGGGCGCCGCTGGCCCCGGCTCCCCAGGCTGTGGTCGACGCGCCGGGGGATGGAGGCAGCCCCATGACGGACCGACGCCTACCCCAACGCGCCGTCGCCGACGCCCTGGGCCCCTGGCGGCTTCGCTTCAGAATACAGAGTGCCTTGGTGTGGTCCCTTTGGGGGTTGGTGGTGGGTCTAGCGTGCATGGCCGTGATGTTGGGGGCAGCCCGGCTGTTCCCCTGGCCCAGCGCGCTGCTTTGGGCCGGCGGGGCCGTGACCGCAGGACTGGCAGCAGGGCTGGCCTATGGCACGGTCAGAGCGCCCTCCCTGCCTCAGACCGCCAGGCGCACCGACCGGCTCCTGGGCCTGGCCGACCGCATGGCCACGGCGTGGGAGCTGCGCAACGCAGACTCCGCCCTGGCCCTCCTCCAGCGGCAGGACGCCCTCTCTGCCCTGCGCCGCCACCAGCCATCCAAGGCGGTGTCTCTATGGCCTGGCCGCAGGCCCCTGGCCTCCCTCCTGGGCGGGCTGGCCCTGGCGGGGCTGCTGGCCGGCCTCCCCAACCCTATGGACCGGGTCATAGCCCAACGGCAGGAGATCCAGGAGCAACTGGCCCGGGCCAGGGAGGAGGTGGAGAAGACCAAGGAGGAGTTGGCTAAAGAAGAGTCCCGACTGAGTGCCCAAGAGCGGGCCACCCTGGAGGAGGCCCTGAAGAAGCTGGAGGCGGCCCTGGCCAAGGCGGATAGTGCCCCCGAGGCCCTGGCTGAGCTGTCCAAGGCGGAGGAGGAGATTTCCAGACTCCAGGAGTCCCGGGCGGGGCAGTCCCGGGCCCTGCAACGACTGGCCCAGGCCCTGAGCGCCATCCCCTCCGGCCAGGCCCTTTCCCAAGCCCTTCAGTCGGGGGACCAGGCAGCCCTGGAACAGGCCCTCCAGGCCCTGGCCAAGGAGCTAGGCAACATGAGCCAGGAAGAACTACAGGAGCTGGCTTCGGCGCTGCAGCAGGCCGCCAACACCGCGGCTACTCAGGGCCAGTCGGGGCTGGCGGCGGAGCTGAGAGAGCTGGCCAAGGCCGCCGCCTCCGGCGACGCAGAGTCGGCGGAGGCGGCGCTGGGAGAGCTAGGGGACGCCCTGGCCGCCCTGCAACAGGGCGCCGCGTCGGAGGAGGCCATGGAGCATGTCCTGGGGGGTCTGCGCCAGGCACGGAACGTGGCCAGCGGGCTTGCTATGACGCCGCCAGACGGCACCTCTGAAGGTGAGGGCGGGGAAGGCGCCCAGGGCTCCGGCAGTGGTGAGGGCAGCGGGAAGGGCCAAGGAGAGGGCGCACGAGAGCAAGGCAGCGGCGGCGGTAAGGGCAATGGTGAGTCCGGCCGCATTGGCACCGGCGAAGGCGGGCAGGACTTGGGCTCTGGGGGAGGGACCGGCGGCAGCGGCGCCGGCGACCAGCCCGGCTCCCAGTTGGGCGAGGGCACGGGCAGGCTGGAGACCGGCGGTGAGACGGTCTTTGTACCCGGCCAGGGGCCCCACGTGCCTTCGGAGGTACAGACAGGTGCAGGGGGAGAAGGGGCCGTACCCGGCCAGCTCCGGCCATATCGAGAAGTGATAGGCCAGTACGCCGAGCAGGCGCGGGAGCACATGGAGCGCAGCCCTGTGCCCCAGGGGTACAAGGACCTGGTGCGCCGCTACTTCGCCGAGCTAGAGGAGTAACGCCAGCGCTCAATGGATGGACATCTTGATGCGGGGAGGGTATGCTTTAACGCATGAGAACCACCATCAAACTGGATGAGGAACTGTTGCGAGAGGCCAAGCGCGTGGCCGCAGAGACCGGAAAAACCCTGACGGCGGTCATCGAGGATGCCCTTCGCGATGCCCTGGCTCGCCGGCGGCAGGCTAGCCAACGCAAGCGGGTGCGCCTGCCGACCTTTGGCGAAGGCGGCCCGTTCCCGGGCGTAGATTTGGACGACACGTCATCCCTCCTGGACTTGATGGACGGGACAGGTGTTCCTCCTGGACGTTAACGTCCTGGTTTACGCCCACCGCAGCGACGTGCAGGACCACGCCGCCTATCGGGACTGGCCGGAGAAGCTAGTCAACAGCGAGGAGTCGTACGGGATATCAGACCTGGTCCTCAGCAGGTTTCTCCTCGTGGTAACGCACCCCAGAATCTTCCAGAGACCTACGCCGCTAGAAACAGCGCTGGCCTTCGTCAAGGTACTCCGGGACCAGCCTAACTGCACCGTCCTTTCTCCAGGTGAGCGTCACTGGAGTATCTTCACCCGTCTGTGTCAGGCCGTAGGCGCCAAAGGGAATCTCGTCTCCGACGCTTACCTCGCCGCCCTGGCCATCGAGTCGGGGAGCGAATGGATCACCACGGACCAAGACTACAGCCGGTTCCCGGGCCTGCGGTGGCGCCATCCCCTGAAAGCGGCAGATGGCGAGCAAAGGGCCCGGCCAGGAGCGTTTCCATGACCACACCTGACAAGAGCTCAGCCATCTCGGAGCAGGACATCGCCTCCTTCATCCAGACCGCCCACCTCCTGGAGGAGGAGGTGGGGCGAGTCATCGTGGGGCAGCGCCAGGTGGTGCGAGAGGTGCTCATCGCCTTGCTGTCCGGAGGCCACGCCCTGCTGGAGGGGGTACCCGGTCTGGGCAAAACCCTCCTGGTGCGCACCCTAGGCGAGGCCCTGCGCCTCTCCTTCTCCCGCATCCAGTTCACCCCCGACCTGATGCCGGCCGACATCGTGGGAACCAACGTGGTGACGGAGGACGAACAGGGACGCCGCGCCCTGCGCTTCCAGCAGGGGCCTATCTTCGCCAACCTGGTCCTGGCCGACGAGATCAACCGGGCCACCCCCAAGACCCAGTCGGCCCTGCTGGAGGCCATGCAGGAACGCCAAGTCAGCGTGGGGGACACCACCCGCAAGCTGCCCTCGCCCTTCTTCGTCCTGGCCACCCAGAACCCCCTGGAGATGGAAGGCACCTACCCCTTGCCCGAGGCACAGCTAGACCGCTTCTTCTTCAAGGTGCTGGTGCCCTTCCCCCCTCGGGACGAGCTGGCGGAGATCATGCGCCGCACCATTCGCTACCAGCCCGACCACGCCCGTCCCGTGGCCGATGGCCCCACCCTGGAGCACATGGTCCAGGTGGCGCGGGAGGTGCCCGTGGCGTCCCACGTGCTAGACTACGCCGTCTCGCTGGTGGAGGCCACCCACCCTGAGCGGGAGCTCGCGCCCCCCAGGTGCGGCAGTACGTACGGTACGGCGTCAGCCCCCGGGGACTCCAGGCCCTGGTCATCGGCGGGCAGGTGCGGGCCCTGCTGGAGGGCCGCTACAACCTGTCGGTAGAGGACCTGGGGGCGGTGGCCCGCCCAGCCCTGCGCCACCGCCTCATCCTAAACTTCGAGGCCCAGGCCGAAGGCATCACCACGGACCAGGTCATCGGCCACATCCTTCAGGCGGTGGAGCCTACCAGGGCCTAGCATGAGCCAGAAGCGCAGCCTCTTCACCCCTGATTTCCTGCGAAAGCTAGAGGCGCTGACCATCGCCCTGCGGCGCAGCGTGCCTGGCCCCAGCGTGGGGCCTCGGCGCGCTCCTAGCCTGGGTGCCTCGGTGGAGTTCTCCGACTTCCGTAACTACACGCCCGGCGACGACTACCGGCGCATAGACTGGAACGCCTACGCCCGCCTAGGGCGGCTGTTCCTGCGCCTCTACCGCGCCGAAGAGAACCTAAACGTGTCCCTACTGCTGGACACCTCCCGCTCCATGGCCTGGGGCCAGCCGTCCAAGTTCGACCTGGCGCGGCAGGTGGCCGGAGCCCTGGCCTATATAGCCCTTGCGCGGGAGGACCGGGTGGCCGTAGGCGCCCTGGCGGAGGACCTCCACGCCTACCTGCCGCCCCAGGGGAACCGAGCGCTGGTGTGGCGGGTGTGGGAGTTCCTGGAGGGGCTGTCGTGCCAGGGGAGCACAGACCTGGGGAAGGCCCTGGCTGCTCTCCACCGCTACCAGGCCCGGCCTGGCCTGGCCTTGGTCATCACCGACCTGCTGACCCCCAGCGACTGGCGGGCCGGCCTGCGCTCTCTCCTCTCCCAGGGACAGGATCTGGTCCTGCTCCAGGTCCTGGCCCCCGAGGAGCTGGACCCGGAGGTCTCCGGCGACTGGCGCCTGGTGGACGACGAGGACGGGTCGCCCCTGGAGGTCACCATCACCCCCTGGGACCTCCAAGCCTACCGCGACAGGCTCAGCACTTACAGTCAGGAAATCACCTCCTTCTGTCACGGTCATGGCATCCCATATCTGCAACTATCCAGCTCCATATCCGTGGATGATGTAGTCCTCCGGCTTCTCAGGCGGGCCCACATACTGGTGTAGGGGGTGACGGTGGGGTTCTTTGCGCCACTTGCGCTGCTCTTTGGCCTGCTGGCGGTCCCCATCATCGCCCTGTACCTACTCAGGCTGCGGCGCCGCGAGCGGCGGGTCTCCAGCACCTTCCTCTGGCGGCAGGTGGTCCGGGACATGGAGGCCAACACCCCCTGGCAGCGGCTCCGGCCCAACGTGCTGCTCCTACTGCAGCTCCTGGCCCTGGCCGCTTTGGTCTTCACCCTGGCCCGGCCCTACCTGATGCGAGAAAGCCCGGTGCAGGGCGACCTCATCATCGTCATGGACACCTCCGCCAGCATGCAGGCGGCGGACCTCCAGCCCTCTCGCTTCGCCCGGGCCCAGGAGGAGGCGCTGGGGCTGGTGGAACAGCTCCCACCTGGCAATGTGGCCACCCTTATCCTCATGGGCGACGTCCCAGGGGTACCCGTGGCCCAGAGCGGTGACAAAGAGACGTTGCGGCGGGCCATCCGGGACGCCCGGCCCGGGGTCGGCGGCGCCGACCTGGGGGCCGCCCTCTCCCTGGCCGCATCCCTGGTCCAAGGCCAGCGCCCCGTCCAGGTGGTCCTGCTCAGCGACGGCAGCTTTGGTGGCACCCAGCCCGTGGGTGCCCTGCCCTTCCAGCTACGGTACGTGCCCATAGGCACCAGCGCAGGCAACCTAGCCCTGGCCGCCTTCTCCACCCGCCACACCGAGAGGGGCGTGGAAGCCCTGGCGCGTGTGGCCAACCACGGCCCCCAGGCCCAGCCAACCACGCTACACCTCTACGCCGATGGCCGCCTGTACGACGTGCGCAGCCTTGAGGTGCCGGCGGGGGGAGACCAAGTGGTGCGCTGGGTGGGGCTTCCACAGGTGCCGCTCCTGGAGGCACGCCTTGTCCCCGGCGACGCCTTCCCCCTGGATGACCGGGCCTGGGCGCTGTCCGGCCCCTCCAGCCAGGGACGGGCGCTGCTGGTGACCCAGGGCAACCGGTTCCTGGAGAAGGCACTGTCCCTCCTGCCGGGGCTGGAGGTCACCCTGGCCAGCCCTGATACGTACTCGCCCCAGGGGGAGGGCGCCCCCCAGGCCAGCTCTGGCCAGCGCCTGTGGGTCTTCGACGGCTTCCTCCCCGCCGAGCTGCCCCAGGGGGCCGTGCTGGTGGTCGGCCCTCCCGCCGGGGGCGCTCCCTGGTTGAAGGACAACTTCCAGCCCGTGGGCAGCCTTGAGCCCGGTCAGGACGAGTTGCTGAGCCATGCGGACCTGTCCAGTGTGCACATACTGGAGGCGGTACCCCTGGCGCCACCCCCCACGGCCCGAGTACTGTTGGACTCATCCCAGGGGCCGCTCATCGCCGTGTGGGAGGAGCCGCGACGCCGAGTGGCGGTCCTCTCCTTTGACCTCCACGACTCGGACCTGCCCCTGCAACCCGCCTTCCCCATCCTGATGCAGGCCCTGGTGGGGTGGCTGGTGCCGGGTCTGGGCCAGGGGCTCACCGTCCAACCGGGGGACACCGTGGAGGTCCCCTTGCCACCGGAGGCCGAGGCCGCCTGGGTGGAGACCCCCAGCGGCCGGCGAGAGCAGATCGCCCCACCCCTGCCGCCGCGGCCTTTGGCGGTGGAAGAGGTGGGCCCTTACCGCATCGTCCAGCAGATGGGGGACGGCCAGGCGACGACCTACTTTGTGGCTAACCTGTTCCGGCCGGAGGAGTCGGACCTGGCCCCCAGGGAACTGCCACCCCTGGAGACCCGGCCAGGAGCAGGGAGGAGCTGTGGGCGCATCCCTTGGGAGTTGGCGCCCTGGGTGGCCCTGGCCGCCCTGGCCATCCTGGGCCTGGAGTGGTGGGTGTACAGCACCGGCGGCCTCTACCGGCGGAAGTCCAGGACAGGCCCTGCTCCTGGGGTGAGACAGGCGGGGACCGGTGGGCATTAGCTTCGCACAAGTGTGGGCGCTACTTCTTCTGGTGCCCGCCCTGGGCGGGGCAGCCCTGCTGTGGTATCGAGCCCGCCGGGGACTGGGTGGCCTTCGGGGCCGGGCCATCCTGGGCCTGCGGCTTCTCATCCTTACGCTGCTGGTCTTGGCCTTGGCGGCCCCATCCCTGCGATACATAGTAAATCGCCAGGCCGTGGTCTTTGTGGCTGACCTGTCCAGCAGCGTGGAGCGGCACCAGGAGTGGGTAGAGGCCTTCATCCGCCAGGCCATGGCCTCGCGAGGCGCCGACGACCAGGTAGGCATCGTGGCCACGGGGCAGGACCCCCTGGTGGAGTGGCCCTTGACGGAGCGTACAGACTTCCAGGAGTTCCAGTCGGCGGTGGAGCCGGACTTCACCAACCTATCCGACGCCCTTCGGCTGGCGGCGGCCCTCCTGCCCCAGGATGCCCGCCGCCGCGTGGTCATCCTGTCCGACGGCCGCCAGAACCTGGGCAATGCCGCCGAGCAGGCCCGCTTCCTCCGCGCCCAGGGCATCCAAGTGGACGTGGTGCCCCTGGAAGGCCTGGGCGCACCGGAGGCCCTGGTGGTGGGGGTGGAGGTGCCCTCCTCGGCGCGGCAGGGGGAGCTCGTGCCGGTGGATGTGCAGGTACAAAGCACCCACGCCACCACCGCCATCCTGCGCCTCTCCGTGGACGGCTCAGAGCTGGCCCGCCAGGAGGTGACCCTGGAGCCTGGCGAGAGCCGTTTCGCCTTTCAGGTGACGGTGGACAGCCCTGGCTTCCGTACCCTAAGAGCCACCCTGGAGGCCGAGGAAGACACCATCCTCCACAACAACCGCGCCGATGCCTTCATCAACGTCCATGGGCCCCCGGCGGTGCTGGTGGTGGAGGAGAGGCCAGGGGCCGGGGCAAACGTGGCCCAGGCCCTCCGGGCCACCGGCCTGATGGTGGCGGTCCGGCCAGTCTCCCTGTTCCCCGAGACCCTGGAGGAGCTGGGGCAGTATGCCGCCACGGTCCTGGTAGATGTGCCCGCCGAGGCCCTAAGCCAGCGGGATATGGAGGTGCTCCGGGCGGCGGTGCGGGACCTGGGGCGAGGGCTGGTGGCCGTGGGCGGCGGTCGCAGCTTCACCATGGGCGACTACCAGGACACGCCCCTGGAGGAGGCGCTGCCCGTCATCTCCCAGGTGCCTGAACGCAAGGAGAAGGGGAAGGTGGCCCTGGTCCTGGTCATTGATAAGTCGGGCAGCATGGCTTCCCCCGGCAGCGACGGCGTGCCCAAGGTGGAGATGGCCAAGGAGGCGGCCGCCCTGGCCCTAGAGGAGTTGGAGGCCTACGATCTGGCCGGGGTGGTGGCCTTCGATTCCGCCAACTGGTGGCTGGTGCCCCTGCAAGGAGTAGGGGACAACTCCCACCTGGAGGAGATGCAGGACTCCATAAGCCGCCTTACGGCAGACGGCGGCACCGATATTTATCCGGCGGTTCTCACCGCCTACCAGACCCTGGCCGGGGCCGATGCCCCCCGCCGGCATATGGTTCTACTCACCGACGGCATCGCCCCCATGGGCGACTACCAGGGGCTGCTGGTGCAGATGGAGAAGCAGGACATTACCCTCTCCACCATCGCCGTGGGGACGGACTCCGACGTGGCCCTCCTCCAGTGGCTGGCTGAGCAGGGGGAGGGGCGCTTCTACTACACCGACCGTGCCCGGGACATTCCCCAGATCCTCACTAAGGAGACACGCCTGGCCGCCCGCCACGCCATAGTGGAGGAGCCCACCACGCCCCTGGTGGCTGGTAGTAGCCCCGTGCTCCAGGTCACCGGCGGCCAGTTCCCCTCCCTGGGAGGCTACGTGACCACCCTGCCCAAGAACGCCGCCCGCATGGTCCTGGTCTCGCCCAAGGGGGACCCCCTCCTGGCCCAGTGGCAGTTCGGCCTGGGACGGGCCATCGCCTGGACCAGCGACAGCGAGGGGAGGTGGACGTCGGGGCTTAACTCCTGGGATAGGGCAGGGGCCTTCTGGGCGGCCCTGGTGGACTGGACCCTGCCCCTGGAAGAGGCGCCCTTTCAGATAAGGGCCCAAGTAGAGGGCAACACAGGCCACCTGGTGGTGGAGGGCGAGGTGCAGGAGGGGGCCAGCCTCACCGCCCGCATCGTTGGCCCAGACTTCACCGCTACCGACGTTCCCCTCAAGGCCACCGCGCCCGGCCGGTCCGAGGCCCAGTTCCCCGTGGACCAGCAGGGCTCCTACCTGGTCCAGGTGGTGGAGCGGGGTCCCCAGGGGGAGCAGCGCACCGCCACGGGCGGCCTTGTGGTCCCCTACTCGCCGGAATACAGGCAGGTGGGGGGCGACCCGGGCCTGCTGGAGCAGGTGGCAGCCATCACCGGGGGCGGAGTGCTGAGAGGCCCGGAGGAGGCCTTCGGGCCAGGGCTGCCCCCGGCCTACGGGGATGTGCCCTTAACGTGGTGGCTTCTGTTGGCGGCCACCCTGCTGCTACCTTTAGACATCGCCCTGCGCC
Organism: Dehalococcoidia bacterium; assembly: GCA_034432835.1. Lineage (GTDB taxonomy): Bacteria > Chloroflexota > Dehalococcoidia > Lucifugimonadales > DAOUBE01 > DAOUBE01. Next base: position 10,571 of record DAOUBE010000195.1, read on the forward strand.
GCCTGAACCTCCGCCCCACCGAGGCCCTGGCGTGGGTGGCCGCGGCTAAGGCCAAGGCGGCCCGCCGCTTCGCCACCCAGGAGGCTGTCGCCCCTGCTCCGGCGGCCCTGAAGCGCGTGCGCCAGCGCAGGACAGGCCGGCCCAGGGTGGAGGTGACCTCCACTCAGCACCCTATAGACCGTCCTGTAGGGCAGCAGACCGCACCACCCCCGCCACAACCTCCAGCACAGCAGGCCCCGACTGACCCCCCCTGGCCAGCCGCAGAAGGGCCAGGGGTCTTCCACGGAGCGCTGGCTCCAGGCCAAGCGCCGCGCACGGAAACGGTAGGGTGAAAGGCCCTAAGGGCACTCCGCGGTGGGTGAGGGTCAGTCCAGGAAGCGCATAAACACCTGGTTGGCCAGGAGCCGGCCCTGGGCAGTAAGGCGTAACAAGCCGTCCACCCGCTCCAAAAGCCCCAGCCCCATCAGCTCCTCCACCTGACCTCCGTACAGCTCCAGGGGGTCCACGCCAAAACGCTCACGGAAGGCCCTCAGGCTCAAGCCGTCCAGCAGGCGCAGGCCCAGGAACATGGTCTCAGCCATCTCCAGACGGCGATCAATGGCCTCGGCATCGGCCACGGTGGGGATCCTGGCCAGCACCTCGCCGTCCAGCCTATCCACGGGCTCGATGCCCTGGGCGGCCCACCGCTGCACCTGCTGCATGTACAGCCGAGGCGACTTCAGCTCGTGGAAGCGGTAGCCGTGGAGGGAGGAGTGGGCGCCGGGCCCCACTCCCAGGTAGCCAAGGTTTCTCCAGTAGATGAGGTTGTGAGCACACTCGTAGCCGGGAAGGGCCCAGTTGGAGATCTCGTAGTGGTGGTAACCCACCCCTGCCAGCATCTCCTCAGCTAGAACGTACATATCCGCCGCCAGGTCGTCATCGGGTCGGGGAAGCTGGCCCCGCTCCACCCAGCGGTGCATAGGCGTCCCCTCTTCCAGGGTAAGGCAGTACAGGGATAGGTGGGGAGGCCCCATCTCCAAGACCCGCTCCAGGGTATCCCTCCACTGCTCCAGGCTCTGGCGAGGGATGCCGTACATGAGGTCGATGTTGACGCGCTGGAACCCGGCCTCTCGGGCCAGGCGATAGGCTTCGGCGGCCTCAATGGCCGAATGGCGCCGGCCCAGCAGACGGAGGAGGCCGTCGTCCAGGCTCTGAACACCAATGCTCAGGCGGTTGATGCCGGCCTGGAGCAGGGCCGCCAGTGCTGGACCATCCAGATCGCCGGGGTTGGCCTCGGCGGTGACCTCGGCCTCTGGGAACACCTGGAAGGCCCCTCGGATGGAGTCCATCAGGTGGGCCAGGTAGCCAGGGGGCAGGTAGGAAGGGGTCCCGCCGCCGAAGAAGACCGTGGCCACAGAGGGGCGGACCAGGGTCTCGCCCCACAGGTGGATGGCCCGCGCCATGGTGTCCAGGTACCGGCCCATGAGGGACTCCAGGCCGGCGTAGGTGTTGAAGTCACAGTACGGGCACTTGGTCTTGCAGAAAGGGACATGGACGTAGAGGCCTAGGGGCTCGGTCTCAGTGCCCGCCTGGTGGGCCTCTGGGTGTATCTCAGCTCTGGTGCTCACACTGCTATTGTACAGCATGCCGAGGCCTTTTCTGGGGAGTGAAGGACCGCGCCGGCGCACGCACAGATAGATTAGCTTGGCGGGTCGCTCCCCCTACCACAGGGAAAGGAATGTATCCAGGGCCTTGGAGGGCTGGGGAAGGCCCTTCTGATTCCCATTTACCACAAAGGAGGTCTTAAATTGAAAGGAACCCCACCTTAACAGCCGCTTCTCAGCGGTAGGGACTTATCACCCACGCTCTTGGTGGGAGGCCTTCACTTCAGGGCTTCCAGCAGGAACTCCTCCATCCTGCCGGCATCCAAGCTCCCTGTCCAGGTCCGGAGTATGTTGTGGTCCCTGTCCAAGAACACGGTGGAGGGGAAGGCCGTGATACCGTACTTATCTATAATCTCGCGGTCCCGGTCCGGCCCTAGGGCGTAAGTAACCCCCAGGCGACTGACCACATCCTGCCCCTCCTCGGGCGAGTCCAGCCACACCATCTGTACTCCGATGACCTGAAGGCCGCGACTGCGGTACCTCTGGGACAACACTTCCAGCTCCCTCATCTCCGACTGGCAGGGCTGACAGGATGGAAACCAGAAGTGGAGCACCACGGGCTGTCCTTGGAAGCTGGATAGGCGGACCACCTGGCCGGCGGGGTGATTGGCATTGCCGAAGAGGGCCAACTCGAAGTCCGGCCCCCTGGAGGAGCTGTCCTTGACATCCTTCCCCGGGCCGATGTACCCTGCCGACCACAGGTAGGCCAGTACCGCCACTGGTATGGCGATGACGACGAAGGCCGAAAGGAGAATGGCGGCCCTGGCCGAAAAGACTCTGGCGCTCAGTCTTTTCCCAAGGATTCGAGGCAACAGTCTCCCCGGGGCTGTGGCCTGGCCGGGGCCAGTCGGCCCCGCTTCCTGCTCCCCGTTGACCGCCCTGGCTCTATCGTTGCTTTCCACAGAAGACCTCGCAGACCTGGGGCCGGAGTGGCAAGACCCCACCCCCAACAAGCCTTGGAGGATTATAACAGGAAACTCCTACCGCTGCCCTTATATAAGGGCCGAAAGGCCCAATACAGCGGGCAAGACTTCGGGATGGCGTGTTTTGGCCCAGCAGCTACTTTTAATTAGGTAAAGGAAGCCTTACAATGTTGGCCCCAATAGCCCGGAAAAAGGACGGGGTTGGAGGGCGTGCCGTCGAGGCTGGCCGCCAAAGCTCACGGGCTTAAGCCGCACTGAGCAGTGCCGGCTAAAGGAGGGAGAAATGGTGGACACAAGAGAAGACGAAACGGGAAATCCCGTGGTCAGGCGGAGGGTCCTGGTCATCGGCCTGGACGGGGCCGTCCCCGAGATCCTGGACAAGCTGATAGCCTTGGGGCGTATGCCCAACCTGGCCCGGGTCTATAGAGAAGGTGTCCACGGAATCCTCAAGTCCACCCTCCCTTCCATCTCTTCCCTGGCATGGGCCTCCTTTGCCACGGGAAACCATCCCGGCAAGCACGGCATCTTCGGCTTCGAAGGCAGGATAGACAACTCCTACCGCACTCGCCTCATGTACTCCACCGACATACGTACCAAGCCTTTATGGACGATGTTGAGCGAAGGCCAGAAGCGCATCGTCATGGTCAATGTAATTATGTCCTACCCCCCCACCGAGGTAAACGGTGTGCTGGTATCGGGCTTTCTGGCCCCTATGGAGACCCTGCACCACGGTTTCACCTATCCCCCCGAGTTGGCCGAAGAGCTGGTGAAACAGGGCTACAAGGTGGAGCCGGAGGTGCTGATATACCAGTCCCGGGAGAAGTACGCCCAGGAGGTCTTCTCAGTAATGGAGAAGCGGGCGGAGGTCTCCCTGAAGCTTTTGGAGACCCAGGACTGGGACTTCTTCATGGTGCTGTTTACGGAGCCCGACCGTCTCCAGCACCGCTTCTGGCAGTGGATGGAGCCGGAGCGCTTCCAGGTGAAGCCGCGAGAGGTCCGGCAGTACGGTGACGTTATCTACCAGTGCTACGAGAAGGCCGACCAGATCATAGGCGAGTTCCTGAAGCGTATTGACGATCAGGTCACGGTCATCTTCCTGTCGGACCACGGCTTTGGCCACGCCAAGACCAACCTAAACCTGCACAACTGGCTTATGCAGGAGGGCCTCCTCCACCTCCGCCTTTCCCCCTCCCGGCGGTTCCTGCTGGCCAGGTACCGTGACCTCACCCGGTGGATGGGCCGCATGAGACTGATGTGGATGGTGCCAATGCTGAGAAAGCACCTACCCGGCGGCTTCCGCAAGATGACCTCCACCTTCAAGATCTACGACTCCATCGACTGGACAAAGACCAAGGTGTACTCCATCGAAAAGGCGCTGTACATTAACCTGAAGGGCCGGGAGCCCAACGGCATCGTGGAGCCCGGGGAGGAGTACGAGACCCTGAGGGAGACCCTCATCGCCAAGCTCATGGCCATCGCGGACCCCGCCACGGGCGAACCCATCGTGGAGCGGGTGTTCAAGGCCGAGGAGGTGTACTGGGGCCCCTACGCGTCCAAGGGGGGTGACCTGGTGGTGCGGTTCCGCAAGGGGTACCGCCACTGGCCCAGGCTGGCGCCGGGAGCGCCCATAATCACGCCGGAGAAGATCTTCTGCTCCTACCACCATGACCACGAGGACGGCTTCTTGGCTGTCATAGGCCCCGACGTGAAGCGGGGGGTCACCCTGGATGCCGATATAGTGGACCTGGCCCCCACCATAATGCACCTGCTTTCGGTGCCAGTCCCGCCAGACCTGGACGGCAAGGTGCTCCTGTCCCTGTTCAAGGAAGGTTCGGACCCGGCCACCCGTCCCGTGCTCTTCCAGGAGCAGGAGGACGGCCGCGCCAGGGTGCGGGAGCGAGTCCGCCGGCTGCGGGCGGCCGGCAGGATCTGACAGGGCCCCGGTCTCTCCTCACACCCCAGGGCCGGGAGTCGCCCCGTCCAGCGTCTCAACGGAAGGACGGCGCTCCCTCCGTGCGCCCCTTACCTGGATGGCCACGTTGGCCAGGGTGAGGGCGGCTAGGCTCAGAGTGAGCGCCAGAACCACCTGGCTGATGTCTTTATGAAACAGCGCGATGAGGACAACTTGCAGACCCCCTGCGGCCAGCAGGGGCACCAGGTGCTGGTTGGAGGACAAGGAGAGGTCGTAGTACATCATCACCGAGGAGACGGAGAGAAGGCTGATGGCGCCGATGTACCAGGGGAGGATGTAGGCCACCCGGGCGTACTCAGGGCCGTAGGCTAGGCGCATGGCCGGTCCGCCCACAAGGTAGGCCGCCAGCATGCACGCCAGGGAGAAGGCGCCGATGTAAAGCAGGCTCCGGAGCAGCAGCGGCATGGGCGACCTGCCCTGGGAGTACACCAGGGAGACCTTGGGGAACATGGCCCGGTTGAAGGCCAGGGCAACAAAGAACACGATCTTCCCCGTTCGGGCTACGGCGCTATACAGGCCAGCCTCCTCTGCAGGGAGGAAGTGTTTGACCAGGACCAGGTCAACGTTGGAGAGGGCCGAGATAAAGGCCACCGTAAAGAGGGTAGCCAGGCCCGGCAGCACCACCTGCCTCCAGTCCATGAGTTTGACCCCCCTGGTCACCAGCCCCCGAACGGGCAGGGCCGCCAGGGCTAGCACGGCCAGCCCAGCCAGCCCTAGAGCGACCATGACTCCGCTCAGGCCCCACCCCACCTGTACCAAAATGACGGCCGCCGCCAGCAAGAAGACCGACTCGGACAGGCGCACGACCACTAGCTGCCGGAAGTTCTGAAGGCCTTGGAGGGCCCCCCGGAAGACGGGAAGCACCAGGTAGAAGGACGTGGAGAGGCCCAGCAGAATGACAGGCAACGCCGACGACAGGTGTAGGAAGCGGGAGATGACGGGGGAGAGGAGCAGAAAGCCTAGAAAGAGGCCCAGGGCCAGCACCACCAGGTACCTGGCACAGCTCATGACCACCGACCGCATCACCTCCAGGTTGGCCAAGGCCCTGGACTGGGACACAGACCTGGCCACGGTGAGCTGGACGGCGTTGCTCAATTGAGAGGTGACCGCAAAGATGCCCAGGAGGGCCCCCAGGGCCCCGAAATCCTCGGGCCCCAGGGCCCTTGCCATCAATATGTTAAACACGAACAGGATGACCATGCCCAGGCCCGTGGAGCCGGCCAATAGTCCCCCGTGCCTGAGAAGGTCGTCTCGCCCTATGCGATTCAGCCGCCGCCGCAGCCGGTTTACTGTCATTTATGTCAAGCTCCTTTGCGTCCCATTCTCCCCCCTCATCCACCCAGAATATCCCGCTTAGGACCGAGTCCTGGTTGCTGCCCTGTAGCGGGACCATACCCACCGGCCCCACCTGGCCCGGCCCATCAACGGCACGGACAACACCATAAAGAGCGAGGCGGCGGAGACACTGTACCATACCACATTCTTGCTAAAAGGTCTGTAGGCCAGGACGCCCCCACCAGTGGCGGGGAACACCCCATAGAATCCAGGGGAGGGGGACATGGAGGGCTGACCATCCAACCTCCACTGGCCAATGTCGTAGTTGGGTGGGACTACCACCAGGTACCCGTCGCCCTGGGCCTCAATCCGGTAGCGGACGTGGGAGAGGCGGGCCACCTGCGCCACCTCTAGCCCTCCCGACAGGTCGGGGCTGCTGGAGACATAGACACGAGAGACCGGGTGACGGTTCCGGAACAGGGCGATGGTCTCACCGTCCAGCACCAGCTCCAGGTCCTGCTGGTCGTACAGGAAGTTGTAGCGGGCTAGCTGGCGCCCGCCCTTCTCCAGCACCACGTACTTAACAGCCAGGGGTCGCAGCCGCGCCCCCAAGTCCCTAAAGGTGGGGGACTGGGCCAGCAGGGACTTTATGTAGGGTTGCTCCGGAGCAAAGGACTGGGCATAGATCCCGCCCCGCCTGATGACCTGCTTGGGATAGATGAGATTGCCCTCGAAGAAGTTCCTGGCGGGGGTACGCACGGAGCTGTCCCGGTTGGGCACCCAGGGGTAAGGCATGTAGCTCTCCCAGGGCAGCACCAAAATGCCGTAATCGCCCGCGTCCTCCTTGAGAATCCGCCGCACGGTGTACCAGTCCTCGGGATAGGAGGTAGCCTTGACGTACCCGTTGAAGCCCCAGAACAGGGTGAAGGAGTAGGCCAGGGGCGCCAGGAACACCAGGATGATGGCGGCCAGGGCCAGGCGCCGCTGCCAGGCCCGCCCCCTGCCGGCCACGGCTACTACCGCATCCACCCCGTGGGCCCCCAGGAGGGCGTAGGCCAGCACCAGCAAGAGGACGAACTTGTGGGAGTCCCTGAAGCCCTCGAAGAAGGGGAAGTGGAGGGCCAAGAACCTGAACAGCCCTTCAAAGGGGCCGGCCACACCGCTGCCAAGGACGAAGCCGATGACCCCAATGGTGAATACGGCCATGGTGAGCCAGGACCGGTAGGTCCAGGAGGCGCCGTAGATGGCCACCCAGACTATGACACCAAAGGCCAGACCCACCGCGGGGACCACGTTGACGGCATAGACGTACCCTTCTCGCCAGAACCCCAGCATGAGGGCGATGCTCACCCAGGGGGAGAAGACCACGGTGACGGGGGCGAAGGCGTCCAGGTCCAGCTCCGATATGGCCTGGAGGAGGGTCCGGTCCGCCGTCAGGGCGGGCATGAGCCAGTAGGCGTTCAGTAGAAAGAAGGCAGGGACCAGCCCGGCCACATAGAGGTGAAGGCTAGGAGCGGACCGCCTCTGGACCACCCAGAAAAGGTAGAGCACCAGGTACACTATGGCCGTCAGGGCCAGCAGGTGGGAGCTAATGGCTACCAGGGACGTCAGCGCCAGCACCCGAGCCCCTTGCTTGAGGCTGGGCCTCTCCAGAAGGGAGATGAAGCTCTTCACAGCAAAGGGCACAACGGCGTAGGAGACCAGGATGTACCAGTGGCCCGCCAGGAAACGTACGTAAACAAAGGGGTTGACCCCGTAGAGAAGGCCAGCGTAGTAGCGGGCAGCCCGGCTGGGCACCGGCGGCAACCGGTAGGCCCCTATCCCGGCCAGGGTGAAGATGGAGAGCAGGATGATCTTCTGGACCAGCCACACGGGACCCAGGGCGCCGGCGACAGCCAGAAGGAGCTCGGGGAGGAGACGCGCCCCCAGGACGGGGGCCTCAAAGCCGAAGAGGAGGTCCCTGGCCGAGGCGCTGACGGGGCCGAAGACCATGTCCAGGGCCAGAATGTAGCCCTTCTGCAATAGGGGCCCCATGATCACCAGGGCCAGGGTTACAAAGAACAGCCAGTGACCGTACTGGGTCAGGCGCTTTTTGGTGAGACAGGTCCAACACTTACCACAGCGACACCCCAGCAGAGCCCCATAGGAAACAAGCCGCTTCAAATTGCCTGACCCGCCTATGCTCCTGATGTTTAGTCCGACGATGGTCTATTGTTCGTTGTGGAAGGGGCGTTGTCAACGGAGGCGGAGCCTGTCCGGGACTGCATTGGCCTAGGTGTTGGCCTGGTGGCCGGCAGCGCCTTCGCGGCATCATCGTAATATAGTCGGCGGGCCAGTTAGCACGGCAGGATGGGCAGGTTGGGCTGAGGTTGGGGCGGGCTGAATGGTAGGTTAGTGTTTGGTTAGTGCACGGTAAGAATACTCAAACCATATACCTGATGCCCAACGATATAGCATATTGGTTCGATTATGTCCAAACACCGTCGGATTGTGGAAAAAGGTACTGAAAAAGTTCAGATAGATATGAGACAGTAGGCGTGGAAAAGTAGAAGCAGAAGGGGCCACACTTCTGGGTGAGAATAGACCAGAAAGGAGGTGGCC
>DAOUBE010000196.1:0-9183 GCA_034432835.1 Dehalococcoidia bacterium
CACCTCCTTTCTGGTCTATTCTCACCCAGAAGTGTGGCCCCTTCTGCTTCTACTTTTCCACGCCTACTGTCTCATATCTATCTGAACTTTTTCAGATACCGTCCGGTCAGAGGGCCCACCATCAGATACTCTTGACAACCCCACCCAGGCAGGTGCTATTTGTGTAATAAAGATTGGATGGAGGACAGACCCGTCAGGGAGGTGGTTAAGATGGCTGCTGTAGTCATCAAGTCCAAGCAGACCGGCGACGTAAAGCTAAGCCCGGCACCTCTGGTCCCCGCCGCCACCTTCAAGGTGAGCAACAACTTGAACGTGGACATCAAGGTGACCACGGAGGGACGGACCATCAAGGTGGAGCCCGCCTAGCGCTACCCGCGCTGGTGTCCTCCCCACCACTCTCTGGGCCGGCCTGGTAGCGGAAGCCAGCCCTTTCGGCGATGATGTCGAGCAGGGTGCGGGACGTGCCCCGAGGGGCATACATGCCCGTCTCCCACTCGCTGATGGTCTGCTGGCGGGTGCCCAGCTCCTGGGCCAGTTGCTGCTGGGTCAGGCCCAGGTGTTTCCGCAGGGCTTTGACCTTCTCTGCGTCCCAGATCTGGTACTTTCCCTTCTTCCTCGCCACACCCAAAACCTTACACGACAGCGTGTAAGGTGTCAAGGAGAGGGGGTGGATCTTCCTACCCAAAGGGTCTGCTCTCTGACTCCGACGGAAGACAAGCGCACTCCCGTGACCATTAGGTAGGATAGCTCCCCGGACCTCTTCCCGGTTGCCGTGGTCCTTCCGCCGCCACCAGGGCCTGGTATCGGGCCGCCTGGTCAGTGGAAGGTGGGCCAAGGCTGCACTCCCTGGGCCCAATGTTACCGACGTTGGTAGCGGGCATGCAGCAGGGTGCGGTATCATGTTCTATCACAGCCTGTGCCCCAGGGGGTGTCTGATGGCGAAGGGAGTCATGGGCGTGTACTGGAGCCCGCTGTTTCTATGCTGCCTGTATCTCCTGGCCCTGGCCTGCACCCCGGCACCTGCCGCCAGCCCGACTCCATCGCCCACAGGGGGGCCTGGCTCTGGCCAGCCGCCCACCTCTACACCACCGCCCACACCCCCGACCCCTCCGCCCGTGAGCCTGTCCGGGGCGGAGGTCCAGGGCCTGGCCCACCAGGGCGTCAGGGCGGCCTTCCAGGACCTGCTCCAGCGCACGGGCGCCGACCCGGCATCTGTCCAGATGGTGCGGATGGAGGCGGCAACGTGGCCCGACGCCAGCCTGGGGTGCCCGGAGCCAGGAAAGGGCTACACCCAGGTGCTCACCCCGGGCACCTGGCTGGTCCTGTCCCTCCAGGGGGAGGAGTACGATTATCGCGCTACAGAATCGGGCGCTGTGCTGTGCACTCAGCCCCAGCGCCAGGAGCCCCTGGAGCGCCGGCCACTGGGCGGGCTGTGGACCACCCTGGCCCCCATGCCCACGCCTCGCAGCGAGGTGGCTGTGGCCGAGCTGGATGGCAAGATATATGTCATGGGCGGCTTCGGCACGGGCGCCACGGCCAACGAGGAGTACAACCCGGCCACCAACACGTGGCGCAGCCGTGCACCCATCCCCCAGGGGGTGGACCACGCCGCCGCCGTGGCCCTGGACGGGAGGATCTATCTCACTGGGGGCTTTGGAGGGAACTTCCGCCCGGTGAGCCGCGTCTGGGCCTATGACCCCCAGGCCGATACCTGGGAGCCCAGGGCCCCCTTGCCATCGCCCCGGGGCGCCCTGGGGGCCGTGGTGGTGGACGGCAGGATCTACGCCATCGGTGGAGTGGGGCCCAGCGGCGACGTGGGCACGGTGGAGGTGTACGACCCGGCTACCGACCGGTGGGAGGCACGCTCACCCATGCCCACGCCCCGGGACCATATCGCCATAGCCGTGGTGGAGGGCAGAATATACGTCATAGGCGGCAGGCTGGGGAGCTTCGCCCGGAACCTGGACGCCAACGAGGTCTATGACCCGGTTACCGATAGTTGGGAGGCCAGGGCACCTCTGCCCACGCCCCGCAGCGGCATCGCTGCGGGAGTGGTGGAGGGCAAGGTGTACGTCTTCGGCGGCGAGGCCCCGGGGGGCACTTTCGACGAGAACGAGCGCTACGACCCAGGGACAGACACCTGGCAGGCCATGCCCCCCATGCCCACGGCCCGCCACGGCCTAGGGGCGGCAGCCACGGGCAGCCGTATCTACGTGCTGGCCGGCGGCACCACGCCCGGCGGCTCCGAGAGCGCGCTGAACGAGGTGTGGATAGCAATGTAATAGAGTCAAACCCACCAGCCCCAAAAGCAGATTTTTGAGAAGGCATTTGAAAAACTTCAAAATAATCCATATCCCACAGTTCCGTCACAATGTAACCCTGGAGTCATCAAGGGGCTTAGTGGTTCTGGTGACTGGCTATACAATGTCAGCTACAGGTATCGTCTTCGTTATACCATTGATGGACGGGAAGTTATAGTACACAACATGCTTCACAGAAAAATGTCTATCGCGATCCTTGATAGACTTCTTGAAATGCTAATTACCTCACCAGCCTTCTCCTCATCAGCCGCACCCCAACGGGCACCATGACAAGGGTGTACAGCAGGACCAGCCCCAGGCCGGCCAGGCTGACCAGGTCCACCTCCCCCAAGGCCAGGTCCCGGGCCAGCCGCACCACCGGCGTCAGGGGCAGCGCCCATAGCACCGGCTCGAGGGCATCGGGCAGGTTCTCCACAGGGTAGAAGGCCCCGCCGAAGAAGAACATGGGCGTCAGGAACAGGGTGTAGAAGTTCTCCAACACGCTGATGGAGGGCGCCACCGAGGTGTAGCTGATGCCTATAGAGGCGAACATGAGGCCCGCCAAAAGCGCCAGGGGCACTATCAGCACCGCCAGGGGCGATACTATCAGCCCGAAGGCCGAGGCCACAGCCAACACCATCCCGGCGGATATGGCCCCCTTGGTGGCCCCCCACAGCAGCTCCCCCATCACCAGCTCTTCCACGCTCATGGGCGTGGCCAGGATGCCGTCAAAGGTGTGCTGCCGCTCCATGCGTATGTAGGTGCCCCACAGGCACTCGCCCGAGGCGTGGAACATGGTATAGCCAGCGATAATGCCAGGGACGATGAACTGGCCGTAGCTCAGTCCCTGCACCAGGTCCACGTCCACCAGGGTTCCCAGCCCAAAGCCCACCGCCACCAGCAGGAACAGCGGCTCCAGCAGAATGCCCCCCACGCTGGCCTTCCAGGTGGTGAGGAACATGTCGCGGTTGCGCTGCCATATGCGGTAGGTCATGACCAGGGACTGGACCATCACTGCTCTCCCCTCAGGCCCCGGCCGGTCAGGCGCAGGTACACGTCCTCCAGGTTGGCGCTGCGAATGGTCACCTCCTCCACCGTCTGGGCCAGTTGCCCCGCCAGGTCGTGGCCGTCCCGGGGGAAGACGTACAGGGCCCGTCCTCCCTCTTGGAACTCCAAGGCCATCTGCTGGAGCCTGGCTATGACCTCGGCCCGCTGCTGAGGGCTGGGCCGCAACTCCAGCACCTGGTGGCCGGCGTACCGCTGGACCAGCTCCCGCGGGCTGCCTTCTGCTAGTATGTGCCCTAGGTCCATGATGACCAACCTGTCACAGAGCTGGGCCGCCTCGTCCATGTAGTGGGTGGAAAGCAGCATGGTGATACCCTGGGCCTTGAGCTCCATCAATCTTTCCCACAGCAGGTGGCGGGCCTGGGGGTCCAGGCCGGTGGTAGGCTCGTCCAGGATGAGGAGCTTAGGCTGGTGGAGCATGGCCCGGGCGATGAGCAGGCGCCGTTTCATGCCGCCAGACAGGCTGTCCACTCGGCTGTTCTCCCGGTCTTCCAGGTGGAAGAAGCGCAGTTGCTCCCGGGCCCGCTGCACCGCCACTGCGTCGGGGATGCCGAAGTAGCGGGCATACACCCGCAGGTTCTTCAGGACGGTGAAGTCGGGGTCCAGGTTGTCCTCTTGGGGGACCACGCCGATGATGCGGCGTATCTCCCGGGGCTGCTCCCGCACCGACTTGCCGTCCACCCACAGTTCGCCGCCTGTGAGGGGCGAGACGCAGCCGATCATGCGGAGGGTGCTGGTCTTGCCGGAACCGTTGGGCCCCAGCAGGCCAAAGCACTCCCCTGGGCGCACCTGGAAGCTGATGCCGTCCACGGCCACCAGCCTGCCGTAGTGCTTGCGGAGGCCTTCAGCCTTCACGATAGGTTCTACCATTTTGCCCACGAAACAAATCTAGCACCCAGGGTGGTCCAAGCACCGCAGGGTGCTAGCGTTTATGGTAACACAAGGGGGACCGGCGTGTAGAGGAATCCCCGCCTGGGAGCGCTATAGAGGCCGGAGGCCTAAGTCAGACCTCCTCTTCCTCCTCCGTCTCCTCTTCGGCCTCTATCTCATCCAGGGGGACGGTGGAAGAGACCTCCTCGTCCACGTCCGGCAGGGTCTCCTCGTCCTTCCAATCCAGGTCCGACTCATCCTCCACCGATGCCTCGGCATCGGTCTCCATACCATAGCGCAGGAGGGTGTCCCGCAAATAGCCCGGGTACTCCTCCTTGTCCTGGGCCGGAAAGGAGGACACGCCGGAAAGGCTGGGGTGACGGTAGGCCTCCCACAGCAACACCGACACCTCCTCATCCCGGACGCGAGCCATGGCCCCTTCGTAGCGGTTACCGCCCTGGATGAGCTTCAGCAGACGCAGGGCCAGCTTGGGGGTCACCTTGCCCAGGTACTCGCCCTGGGAGGTCTGGACCACCAACGAGTGGCCGTCCACCTTCAGCGTGACGGGGTCACCGGCGGCCACCTTGGCTAGCACCTCTTTGGGAGCCAGATCGTAGAGGGTGGCCACGCCGGACCTGCCGCTCTCCTTAATGAAGTGGTAGGGCGTTACCTTCTTGCTCTGGGTGGCGGCTGGGCTGGCCGCCGCCAGGTGGGCCAGCCGCTCCAAGTTCTTCTTGGCGATGGCGTTGTGAGGCGAGACCTCGGTGGCCCGTTGGAAGGCCTCCCTGGCCTCAGAGTAGCGGCCCAGCTCCATCAACGCCTTCCCCAGGCGGTTCAGCGCCTCCACGTCCTCGGGCGCCATGCGGAGGACCTCCCGGTTCACTGACACAGCCCGCTCCCACTGTCCCTCCAGGGCCAGGGCGATGGCCTCCTTGGTCTTGTCTTTGATGAGCTTGGCCTTGTCTTCTAACTGCATAAGATCCATGGCTGTCCCCTGAAAAGATGTTAGGGTTGCAGCAAAGGCACCTGCCCCGTGGCAGGGACCCCTTTCATCGCTCTTACGAAGGAGCTGTCTGCTACTCCTCTCAGGCTCTTTCGCCCTGAACAGCAGCGCCTGCAATTATTGTCCCTGCTCGGCGCCTGAGTTTCCAGGGTCTGTTGACCGTTGGGCCGCCCCTTATGGCGGGTGCGGCCCAATTCATAATCTATAGTTCCTACTATACTAGCGCGAGGACTACGGTCAAGGGGGTAAGGCCCTAATATTTGACGTTTCTGGGCCATCTGGTGCAGGGGCCTGCACCCTGGAGACACCTGTCTGGCCGGCCACTTCCTCAGTTGCCGTTGGAGCGCTGCTCCAGGGGCGGGACCTCCGGCTCTGGCGCCGGCTGGGAGTAGCGCCCCCGCAGGACGTTCCACCGCAGCCTCACTATGTCCCGTACCATGGCTAAGGAGTCCCTCAGCGGGTGGATCTTGCTCATGGAGCGGTAGTACCAGTCTATGGGTACCTCCCGTATATTCATCCCCCGGCGCCGGGCCAGGAAGAGCACCTCCACGTCAAAGCTGAAACCATGGTAGCGCTGCAGGGCGAAGAGCTCCTGGGCCACGGGCCCCCGGAAGCACTTGAAGCCGCACTGGGTATCGGTGATCCCTGGCAGGGCCAGCGCCCGCACCAGCAGGTTGAAGACCCGGCCCATCAGGTGCCGGCGGAAGGGCTCCCCCAGGCGCCGCGCCCCCTTCACCTCCCGGGAGGCTATGGCGATGTCGTAGTCTTTGAGAGCCGGAGGCAGGAAGCGCTCCACCTGCTGGATGGGCATGGAGAGGTCGGCGTCACACATGAAGCGGTACTGGCCCCTGGCCCGGAGCATACCGTTCTTCACCGCCCACCCCTTACCACCATGGCGCACCCGCTCCAAGCGCACCCCGGGGACCTCGCCCGCGAACCTCCCCACCAGGGAGGCTGTGCCATCGGTGCTGCCGTCATCCACCACTAGCACCTCCCAGGTGTAGCTACACTTAGCCAGGTAGTTCGTCACCTGGTGCAGGCACTCCAGAATGCGGCGCTCTTCGTTGTAGGCGGGGATAACGATGGACAGAAAGGGGGGCTGCACGGAAGACTCCTGCGTCACTAGCCTCTACCCCAAAGGTTTGTGGCTGCCACAAAGACCCTGGAAGACCCCCTGCTTTAAACCCTTCCGCTGGTTAATGGCTGTCCGACTAAGGATACCAGGGCCTGGAGATGGGGGCCAGGGTGGACCCTGCTCAGTCCTCCTTCTCCAGCTCGAAGGCTTGGTGCAAGGCCCGGACAGCCTCCTTGGCCAGGTCCTCCTTCACGATGCAGGTGATGCGTATCTCAGAGGTGGTGATCATCTCTATGTTGATGCCGGCGTTGGCCAGGGTCCTGAACATGCGAGAGGCGTAACCAGGGGCGTTCTGCATGCCGGCACCAACGATGCTGACCTTGCTCAGGGTGTCGTCGCTGGTGACGCCTCTAGCACCGATCTCCTTGGCCACCCCCTTCACCACCTCCAGGGCCCGCCGCAGGTCGGTGCGGGTCACGGTAAAGCTCAGGTCGGTCAGGCCGTCCACGCTGGAGTTCTGGACGATGGTGTCCACGCTGATGCTTACCTGGGCTAGGGGCTCGAAGAGGGCGGCCGCGATGCCCGGACGGTCGGGTACCCCCAGGACCGATATCTTGGCCACATTTAGGTCGTAGGCTATACCCGTAACTTTCTTTCTCAGCTCCATAGTGTTCACTCCTCCGTGGATAAGGGTACCCGGGCTCTCCACAAAGCTGGAGGCCACGTAGATGGGTACGTTATAGACCGCTCCCAGCTCTATGGAGCGAGGCTGCATCTTGGCGCCGTAGGCCGCCAGCTCCAGCATCTCCTCGTAGCTCAGCTCCCGGATCTTACGGGCCTGGGGCACCACCCGAGGGTCAGCGGTGTAGATTCCCTCCACGTCGGTGTATATCTCGCAGCGTTGGGCCTTCAGGGCCGCCGCCAGGGCTACCGCCGTAAGGTCTGAGGCTCCCCGGCCCAGGGTAGTGATGTCCATGTCCGGTGTGACACCCTGAAACCCGGCGACAATGACCACCTTGCCCTGGGCCAGCTCCCGCTGGATGCGGTGGGGCTCCACCTTGGCGATGAGGGCCTTGCCGTGGGTGGTGTTGGTCCAGATGCCCGCCTGCATGCCGCTGAGGCTTATGGAGGGCACATCCAGGTCTCGCAGGGCCATAGCCACCAGGGTGCAGGAGACCAGCTCCCCCGTGGACAGAAGCATGTCCATCTCCCTGGGGTCGGGGTCGTCCGTCACCTGGCGGGCCAGGGAGATCAGTTCGTCGGTGGTATCGCCCATGGCCGATACCGTGGCTACCACGTCGGCGCCCGAGGCTTTGGTCTTGGCGATGCGCCGGGCCACGTTCTTGATGCGCTCCGCCGTGGCCACCGAGCTCCCACCGTACTTCTGGACAACTAACGCCATGTCACCTCCGGAAGAGGGTACGGCCCCGGCAGGGCGTACCCTTGTCTAGATTACAACGCTGGTCCCATTGGTCCATCTTTCACCCCAGGGTCATCAGCGGGGCATGCAGCAGTCCTGGCTAGTGGGAAAGCTCTGGCCTGTAGGCTCCAACGGGGGATGGCCTCACCACCTTGATCTCCCCAGCTACGTTGGTCTTCCTTGCCGCCTCCGCCATCTCATACCCCACCGTCATCTCCCGGCCCCGGGTGAGGGCCAGGACCGTTGGGCCGCTGCCGGACAGGAACACCCCCAGGGCACCCGCCTGAAGGGCCTCCCGAAAGATGGTACGCATGGCTGGGAAGAGGGCCTGCCGGGCGGGCTGGTGGAGGCGGTCCTGGGTGGCTACCCTCAGGTCCTCCAGCCTTCCCGACGCCAGGGCATTGACCAGCAGCGCGACCCTGCTCATATTATACACGGCGTCTTCCCGGCTTACCGTATCCGGCAGTATGGCCCTGGCCTCTTTGGTGGCTACCATCTTCTCCGGGATGAACAGCACCACGCCCAGGTCCGGGGGCAAAGGCACCGGGGCGGTCACCAGTCTGGGGCCATCCCTGGCCACTATCTGGCAGCCCCCCAGAAGGGCCGGGGCGACGTTGTCCGGGTGGCCCTCCATCTCCGTGGCCAGGGCCAGGAGCTCCTCCTGGGAGCAGGGCTGGCCGGCCAGCAGGTTGGCCGCTACCAGGCCTCCCACTATGGCCGCGGCGCTGCTGCCTAGACCCCGCTGCAGGGGGATGTGGTTAAGGCACCGCAGGCTGACTGCAGGCACAGGCAGGCCCACGCGCTGGTACAGAAAGGCCATGGCCCGGTACACCAGGTTGTCCTCGCCAGAGGGGAGCTGAGAGGCCCCCACCCCTTCAACCACCACGGAGGTGGCTTCCGACGGGCACACCTCCACCACGTTCCACAGGTCCAGGGCCATACCCATGCAGTCGAAGGCTGGCCCCAGGTTGGCCGTGGTAGCGGGCACACGAACGGTTACCCTGTTTCTGGCCGAGGCGTTACTCATGCTACACGAAGTGAGTATATTAGCACAGGGAGGGGCTAAGCTCCACCCTCTCCGGGCATTGCCTCCCATCCTCACCAGTCACCTTACTATATCCAGGCCCTGGGCCTCATGCCAAAGGATGCACCTCCGGGTGGCCTGTTCCGTAGGAGCAGGCCTGAGAGTCGGCCCCGGTGCTGTGCGAACACCCAGATTCGCCTCCCACAGATAAGGCGTGGTCGTGCAGCGTTGGCATTAGGCTGGGGGTCTGCCCGGGCTACTGGCAAAGTTTCCAGGTCAAAGATACTACGCACCAGGGCGCCAAAAGGTTCCAAGGGTGGCGGGCCGCCTGAAAAAGTTCAGATAGATATGAGACAGTAGGCGTGGAAAAGTAGAAGCAGAAGGGGCCACACTTCTGGGTGAGAATAGACCAGAAAGGAGGTGGCC
>DAOUBE010000197.1:0-7498 GCA_034432835.1 Dehalococcoidia bacterium
TGACCGCCTGGACCTGATAGACGACCCCCGCTTCGCCGATAACTACTCCCGATCCCAGCACTATCACATCCTGGAGCCCATCTTCGCCGAGGCTATGCTGAAGAAGACCTCCCAGGAGTGGCTGGACGAGCTTTCGGCCATGGGGATAGCCTGTGGGCCGGTGAACACCATCGACAAGGTGGCCAGCGACCCCCAAGTGCTGCACCGCCACATGGTGACGGAGGTGGAGCACCCGGAGCTGGGGCGGTGGAAGACGGTGAACACCCCCCTGCGGTTCTCCCGGACGCCGGCCCAGGTGAGGAGGGCCGCCCCGGACCTGGGGGAGCACACCCAGGAGGTGCTGGGGGAGCTGCTGGGCCTGAGCAGGGAGGAGATCGAGGGGCTGAGGGCGGAGGGGGTGGTGTAGGGCCACCCAGTGGTGCCAAGGCTGCGCCTGCTACATACCCTGGTAGCGGCCCTGGTAACCCCTGACAACACCTTGGGACAGCGGGAAGAAGACCAGTTGTATAAGGCGGGCGTTGCGCTCCAACCAGAACCCGTGGGGGTTATAGACCACCAAAAGGGCCTGGTAGCGGCCTCGAAAGCCAGCGTCGCCCACGGCGTTGTGCACCGCCACGCCACACCTTAGCAGGCTGGACCGGGGGTAGGACAGTGCCATTATACCCAGGGGCAGGTGCACGGTCTCGTTGGTGGTGACCAGATAGGGGCCCGGGGCCAGGTGCAGCCTGCCCTGAGCGTCGAAGGGGAGAGGGGTGGTCTGGGGTAGGCGCCGGCGGGCGTTGGAGAAGTCCACCTGGCCGTCGGAGGCAAAGGCGGCCACCTCCCCCAGGGTGAGGTCGAAGCCGTTGGGCTGAAGCTGGGTATCCAGGTCTAGATAGCCCTCCACCAGGGGCGGCTCCCCAAGGACCAGGCTGCGGATTCTTTCGCGGTCCAAGGCCGTCATCCGGCACCCCTATGACGACAAGTCCGGCGAATAAATTCGACGTCTTATAATACCAGCTCCCTTGGCAAACACCATAAACTGGGACCCTTCAAGGCTCCTCATATTTGATCCTAAACACCTGTATCGCCCTCCCCTTGGCGATGGAGCGGTGGGGACGGCCTTCCCTACACACCTGCTCAAGAGCTATGGCGCTCTAAGGGGAGGGGTCTTCAGGGAGAACCCCCTGGGACGCCCCTTCGCTTCCCTCGGGCAGGCCCTTGACCCACACTACGCTGAGGTGGTCAGTGAGGGTATGCGACCAGGGAAGGCACAGAGTGGGTGCAGGGTGCACCCTGCCAGGGTGTGCCCTGTCGGGTGGGTGGGTCAAACCACAATCCTTCTTTTTGCCCGTAAGTGGGTACAAGGAGAGCCTGGAAGGGTGCACCCTGGCCCGGTCAGGGGCCGGGGATGCCCATGCTCAGGGCGGCCTGCTGCACCGCCTGGGGGTCTCCCAGGCCCTCGCCCAGCAGCCTTCCCATACGTATGGCGTTGTGGGGGCCCTGGTCGCGGTTGTTGGTATTGAACACCAGGTGGACCTCCCGGGCCTGCTCCTGAAGATACCTGACCTTGGGCACCCACTCCTGCAGCTCCTCGTCCCTATAGTACCAGTCGAATCGCTCCGCCGAGGTCTCCGAGGCCCGCTCCCAAGTGGCAGCGTTGCGACCATGAAAACGCACGTAGGCGATGTCGGAGGTGGCCTCGGCCACTGGCGGGAGGCTGGAGGGGAAGCCCTGGGGCTCGTCCACGCACACAAAGGTCAGCCCGTGCTCCCTCAGCCAGCGCAGGGTCCGCTCCGTCCTGTCGCCGTCCAGCCAGGCCTTATTGCGGAACTCCACCGCCAGTGAGAACTGGGGCAGGGCCTCCTTCAGTGCCAGGATGTGGTCGAAGACTTCCCGACGGGGCGGCACCCACTTGGGGAACTGGAGCAGCACCACACCCAGCTTTCCGGCACTGTCCAGGGGCAGAAGGGCCTCGGTGAACCGGCCTAGAAGCTCCTCCCGCAGCTCTCCAGGGGCATCCTTCAGGTAGAAGCGTTCCTTTTCCGCCGGGGCCAGGCCCCGCAGGTCCGAAGGCAGGGCCTGGGGCTGGGTCCAGTGGTAGGTGAACAGGCGGAACATCTTAATGTGGAACTTGAACTTTTCTGGAGTGCGCTCCACCCACAGGGCGGAGTTGCGAGCGGAGGGCATGGAGTAGTAGGTGGAGTCCACCTCCACCGTGGGGAATATGGCGGCATAGAAGCGCAGCCGCGCCTCGGGCGTGCTGGCCCAGGAGGGGTAGAAGGTGCCGGCCTGGACCAAGCTCTTGTCAGTCCACGAGGCGGTGCCAATGTAGATGGCCATCTCCCCCCACCCTTCCATTATAGTCCCTTCGCTGGGTACCTGGCGTGTGGACTACATCTGGAGACCCTGTGGGTGGCTCAAGAGGAACCCGGCGGCCTCCAGGAGGGCCGTGAGGGCGAACAGGCAGACGGCCGTAAAGGTCAGCCAGCCGTAGGCGGCCCACTGGCCCCGGGCCGTCTTGATGACCATCACCACCACGGCGGCGGCCAGGGGCAGGGTGAGGGCGCCCAAAAGGGCTGGGGCCCGGGGCACACCCAGGGCCGGGGACGCCAGCAGGAGAGCGTAGGCCCCCAGGACGGCCAGGGCGTGCAGGCGGGCCGCCGGGCCGTGGCCCAGCCGCACCAGTAGGGTCCTCTTGTTGGCCCCACGGTCGGCCTCGAAGTCCGGGAAGTGGAAGGCCACCACCATGGCCCAGTTGAGGGCCACCAGGGGCAGGCTGGCCAGGACCAGCATCCAGTCCAGGGTGCCCAACTGAAGGCTGAAGCCTAGAGACGGCACCAGGAAGGAGACGATGAGGGCAGTGGCCAGCTCCCCAAAGCCCGACGACTCCAGGGCCAGGGGCGGGCTGGAGTAGGACCAGGCGCCGGCGACCATGAAGGCAGCCACCGTCAGGGGGACCCAGCCCGGGCGGTACGCCAGGGCCAGAACGAGAATGGCGGCCAGCCCCACGGCCAGGCACACTAGAGCAGCCCATAGGGCTACCCTTCGGGGCAACTCGCCCGATGCCAGGATACCGCTCCCGCCAGAGAAGAGGGTGCGGTGGTTGTTCAGGCGATCGGAGTCCACGTCCCAGTAGTCGTTGAGGTAGTGGGTCATGAGCTGGATGGAGGTGACAGCCACCTGGCCCACCAGGTAGAGCCTCCAGTCCAGGGCGATGCCCTGGTGGTATGCCACCAGGGCTCCCAGGGCGTAGAGGACGAACCCGCCGCCCAGGAACACGGGCCGGGAAAGGCGCAGGAAGGCGAATACATTCCCCATCATGGTGGCAAGGTTTTCCACAGGACTGGGATGGCTTGTCCGGACAAGGTTATTCTAGCGGAGGCTGGCCCGGCGGGTATACTGCCCCTCTTAGCTAGCTTGGATACCCACCCCCCACCTCCAGCGTGTACAAGGGCGGACCGGCCTCCAGGTCAGCCGCCGCAAGTAAGGAGGCGCAGCGTAGCCGGACTGCCAGGCGTGGTACGGAAGTCCTATGCCAGAACATGACGTGTGGGGGATGCCGCTGACCATTTGTTCAGCTAGGATGTTCCAGTTGGGAGGTGAATAGAAAAGATGAAGTTCTTTGGACATGCTTCGGCCAAGCCTCAGGTGGAAGGGAGCCCTCGGCAGAACGTGCGATGTCCTCACCCGGTCTCTCACTATGTGCCCCTGTGGGAAAATGGCACCAGTAGCGGGAGGATAGTGGGTGTGATGTGTAGCCAGTGCGGGCAGCGGCTGGCCATCCACTAGTGTAGAGACGCTACAGGTAGCGAGAGGCGCAAGGCCCTGGCTTTGGAAGCCAGGGCCTTTTTCTTTTGGCCGCTAGGGCGTCGAAGCCTGGACGGGCTCGGCCCAAGGGTGCGGCCGGGGAGGATATACCCCGAAGGTGTAATCCTCTCATGGTGTTAGTACCTGAGCACATAGGGGGAAACCCTATTCCGGGCCGTTCCTGGGGCCGGCATGATAGGGGTTAACCTAAAGTTACATGGAGGTGCGTACTAATGAGGAGACTGCTAGATGACCCGGCGCCGGTGTTGCTGTGGACCACCGTATTTTCCGCCCTGGGCTCCCTGGGAGCCATAGTGGCGGCCTACAACATGCACCTGCTGACGGTCTAAGGGGGTAATAAAGGGGTAGGAAAGATAAGAAGGCCCTGGTCAGAACAACCAGGGCCTTCTTACTTGGTCACTTGGTAGCGGGGGTTGGATTCGAACCAACGACCTTCGGGTTATGAGCCCGACGAGCTGCCACTGCTCCACCCCGCGGCGGGGTGCTCAAGGCACCCGAGACCATTATAACATTTGGTAAGCACTGATGGGGTGGTATGGCCAACCCCAGACTAGGTAGGTGCTGGTGAACATGGTTTTGGAAGTCTTAGCGTGGGTCAAGCCCTCGGCCGATTAGTACCGGTAGGCTAAAGGCGTTGCCGCCCTTACACCCCCGGCCTATCTAGCAAGTAGTCTCCTTGCGGCCTTACTTCCCTTTAGGGGAATGGGAGGCCTAATCTTGGGGAAGGCTTCGCGCTTAGATGCCTTCAGCGCTTATCCTGTCCGAACATGGCTACCCAGCGATGCCCCTGGCGGGACAACTGGCACACCAGAGGTTCGTTCCTCCGGGTCCTCTCGTACTACGGAGATACCCCCTCAAGCCTCCTGCGCCCACGGCGGATAGAGACCGAACTGTCTCACGACGTTCTGAACCCAACTCACGTACCCCTTTAACCGGCGAACAGCCGGACCCTTGGGACCTGCTTCAGCCCCAGGATGGGATGAGCCGACATCGAGGTGCCAAACCTCGCCGTCGATATGAACTCTTGGGCGAGATCAGCCTGTTATCCCCGGGGTAGCTTTTATCCGATAAGCCACGGCCCTTCCACACGGGACCGTAGGATCACTTTGCCCGACTTTCGTCTCTGCTCGGCTTGTAGGCCTCACAGTCAAGCCCCCTTATGCCAATACACTCCACAGGCGATTTCCATCCGCCTTGAGGGGACCTTTGGGCGCCTCCGTTACCTTTTAGGAGGCAACCGCCCCAGTTAAACTGCCCACCAGGCACTGTCCCCGCCTGTCAAGCGGGTTAGGACCAAGAACAGAGAAGAGTGGTATTTCAACGTCGGCTCCACCCGAACTGGCGTCCGGGCTTCACAGCCTCCCACCTATCCTACACATCCCTGCTCCTAATCCAATACCAGGCTACAGTAAAGCTCCACGGGGTCTTTTTGTCCTGCCGCGGGTCGCCCGCGTCTTCACGGGCACCGGAATTTCACCGAGCCCTCCGCCGAGACAGCGGTCAGGTCGTTACACCATTCATGCGGGTCGGAACTTACCCGACAAGGGACTTCGCTACCTTAGGACCGTTAGAGTTACGGCCGCCGTTCACCGGGGCTTCAGTTTGGGCCTACGCTTGCGCCTCAGCCCTCCCCTTAACCTTCCGGCACTGGGCAGGTGTCGGCCCCTATACCTAGGCTTTCGCCTTAGCAGAGACCTGTGTTTTTGTTAAACAGTCGCCTGACCTTCTTTTCTGCGGCCCCAGGGAGCTCCCCCTGTACAGGATTCACTCTCCGGGGCGCCCCATATCCCGAAGTTACGGGGCCCGTTTGCCTAGTTCCTTGGCGAAGGTTCGCTCGAGCGCCTTGGGACATTTATCCCAGCCCACCAGTGGCGGTTTGCAGTACGGGCACCCTCAACCCATAGCGACGAGGCTTTTCTCGTCGGTATAGGCTCAGCAGAGTTTCCAGACCCGAAGGTCCGAATCCCCCCTCCTCTCAGCTCGTAACGCCGGAGCGGATTTGCCAACCCCGGCATGGCCTACCGGAGGGGACACACCATGTCCATTGGGCATGCTCTGCCTGCCTTCCCGCGTCCCCCCGCCGCTTTAGACGAGTTGACGGTGGTGCAGGAATTTTGACCTGCTGTCCATCACCTTCGGCTTACGCCTACGGTTTAGGTCCGACTAACCCTACGCCGATGAACGTTGCGTAGGAAACCTTGGGCTTTCGGCGCCAGGGATTTTCACCCTGGTTAACGCTACTCATTCCGGGATTCTCACTTCCCCGCGCTCCACCGGAGCTCACACTCCAGCTTCACCGCACGAGGAACGCTCTCCTACCATCCGCCCGAAGGCGGATCCATGGCTTCGGCGGCAGGCTTGAGCCCCGAACATTTTCGGCGCAGGATCCCTGGACCAGTGAGCTGTTACGCACTCTTTAAAGGATGGCTGCTTCTAAGCCAACCTCCTGGCTGTCTGAGGAACCCCACTTCCTTTGCCACTTAGCCTGCTCTTAGGGGCCTTAGCCGATGGTCTGGGCTGTTCCCCTCTCGACCGACCAGCTTATCCCGGCCAGTCTCACTCCCGGGCATCGGTTGAACGGCATTGGGGGTTTGGTTGGGTTTGGTAAGCTCACGCCCCCTAGCCCATCCAGAGCCCTACCTCCGTCCACCTAACCCGAGGCTGCACCTAAATGCACTTCGGAGAGAACCAGCTATCTCCGGGTTCGATTGGCATATCACCCCTACCCACAGCTCATCCCATGCTTTTGTACCAGCAAAGGGTTCGGGCCTCCATCCCGAGATTATCGGGACTTCACCCTGGCCATGGGTAGCTCACCCGGTTTCGGGTCTACTCTAGGCGACTGACGCCCTATTCAGACTCGCTTTCGCTACGGCTCCAGGAGTCCACTCCCTTAACCTAGCCGCCCCGAGTAACTCCCCGGATCATTCTTCAATAGGCACGCCGTCATCCGCCTTGCGGCGGACTCCGACCTGCTGTAGGCCTACGGTTTCAGATCTATTTCACTCCCCTCCCGGGGTTCTTTTCACCTTTCCCTCACGGTACTGATCCACTATCGGTCACCTAGAGTATTTAGCCTTACGCGGTGGGCCGCGCAGATTCACCCATAGCTCCACGAACCACAGGCTACTCGGGTACTGGCTACTAGCCTCCGCCTTTCGTCTACAGGACTTTCACCTTCTATGGTGGGCTTTCCCAAAACCCTTCGACTAGACTTCCGCTTCGATACCGCCAGCCCCACAACCCCGCTGAGCACGCTCAACGGTTTAGGCTCCTCCCCTTTCGCTCGCCGCTACTCAGAGAATCGATTCCTCTTTCTTCTCCTCTGGGTACTTAGATGTTTCAGTTCCCCAGGTTCCCCCCACCTCATAGGTGGTGACCTGTGTTCCCACAGGCCGGGTTCCCCCATTCGGACATCCCGGTATCAACGCTTACTACCAGCTCCACCGGGCTTTTCGCAGGTAATCACGTCCTTCATCGGCTTAGGTGCCAGGGCATCCACCGTGTGCCCGTTCTATCTTGACCTTCTCTCCTCCTCAGGGTTACCCCCGAAGATAAGGCCTATTCCAACCCACCCCATGACACCTCCACCGCTATCGCAAATAGAAGCCTGGGATGGACTTCCTTCCTACTCCCTACTACCCCTTTTTCATGATCCTCGCGCCTGCTTCCTATCGCGGCGCAACGA
>DAOUBE010000198.1:0-3993 GCA_034432835.1 Dehalococcoidia bacterium
GGCCACCTCCTTTCTGGTCTATTCTCACCCAGAAGTGTGGCCCCTTCTGCTTCTACTTTTCCACGCCTACTGTCTCATATCTATCTGAACTTTTTCAGGCCCGCTGTTGGAGCATAGGGAACAGAGAGCAGGGAGTAGAGAATAGGGGTTAGTGTAGGCAGAGGCGCGGGTAATAAGCCCATCTTCATCCTTCACGGCGTCGGTAGCCCCTCACGGTCACAAAAGAGGAGCGCGCCCCCTTGCCTTCTAAGCCCTCACCTCTATTCTCTCCTCTCTTCCCCCATTGACATCATCCCCTGGGGGTGCTACATACTGCCCAATATCCCGTAGCATGGAGAGGCCTATGAGGTTAGTTGGTAAAGTGGCCCTGATCAGTGGCGGGGCCAGGGGCCTGGGCGCTACCATAGGCAGGATGTTTGCCCAGGAGGGCGCCGCCGTTGCCCTGGGGGACATCCGGGAGAGGGAAGGGCAGGAGACGGCTCGGCAGATCGCCTCGGGTGGCGGCAAGGCCATCTTTGTCAAGCTGGACGTGACCAAGGAGGAGGACTGGCAGAGGGCGGTCCAAGCCACGGTGCAGACCTTCGGTGCCCTGAACGTGCTGGTGAACAACGCCGGCATCTACCAGCCGGAGCCAGTGGTCTCCACGCCGCTAGAGACCTGGTACCGGGTCATGGAGGTGAACGCTACCGGGGTTTTTCTGGGCTGCAAGGCAGCTATCCCTGCTATGAAGCAGGCTGGAGGTGGCTCCATCATCAACATCTCCTCGGTGGCGGGGCTCATAGGCACGGGCCGGGGCAGCGCCTACCCCGCCTCCAAGGCCGTGGTGCGCATGATCACCAAGTCCGTGGCCATCCAGCATGCCAAGGACGGCATTCGGGCCAACTCCATCCATCCAGCCCTTACAGACACGGACATGGCCCAGGAGTGGTTCTTCAACGATCCCTCGGTGCGGGACGCCTACCTGGCCGACATCCCTCTGGGGCGCTTCGGCAAGCCCGAGGACATAGGCTACGCCGCCCTTTACCTGGCCTCGGACGAGTCCTCCTTCATGACAGGTGCCGAACTGGTGCTGGATGGGGGCCGCACCGCCAAGTAGTCGTCACCGCAGAGGCAGGGCTTGCCCTGGCGGGGGTTCCAGTAGGTTGTCCCCCCGGTTTTTATATCCCCCTCCTCCGGTTGCGGGGGAGGGGGCCGAGGGAGTGAGAGTGCAAGATGACATTATAACTATGGCGGATATGGAAGCCATCTTCCAGGTGACGGACGCCTACGGCATCCACCGGGAGAGAGTGAGCGTGCCCCTGGAGAAGGCTGACCCAGGTGAAGTGCGCCGCCTGCCCACTGGCGAGGTGGAGATCGTGGTGCCGGCTTCGGTGCCTGTGGAGCAGTGGCAGGTGGAGCTACGCCAGCGCTTGGAGGCGATGGGGTTCCAGCCTATGGAAGAGCAAGAGGAGGAGCTGGATTGATGAGGGGGCCATGCGCAACACAGCGCTCAGGGTAGGCGACTGGGTGGCCATCGCCCTGGTCCTGGCCATCTTCCTGTGGGGAAGAAGGCTGGGCCCCTTCACCCCGCAAGTCCTCGCCCTAGGTGTCCTGGGCATCTACACCCTCCTC
The DNA here is from genome assembly GCA_034432835.1 of Dehalococcoidia bacterium. Taxonomy (GTDB): domain Bacteria; phylum Chloroflexota; class Dehalococcoidia; order Lucifugimonadales; family DAOUBE01; genus DAOUBE01. The sequence continues at coordinate 1,612 of DAOUBE010000198.1, forward strand.
AGGGGCGTGTTCTGGCCATGGCCGTCCACCCGAGGCGGGTGCATCAGCCAGGGCATCGTCATAGGGTTCGGCCTGCTGGTCCTGGCCTGGGCCGCCGTGGCCCAGGTGCGCAACTGGTTCTAGCGGCTGCCGCAGTGGCTCCCAGCCTTGCCCCTGGGCTAGCCCTACTACCCCAAATCGGCGAAAATAGAGGGGAGGCCTTTTGGCCTGAGGAGGTATGTTTTGCCCAACCGGCTGATTAACGAGACAAGCCCCTATCTGCTTCAGCACGCCCACAACCCCGTGGACTGGTACCCCTGGGGCACGGAGGCCCTGGAGCGGGCCCAGCGGGAGGACAAACCCATCCTCCTCTCCATTGGCTACTCGGCCTGCCACTGGTGCCACGTCATGGAGCGGAAGTCCTTTGAGGACCCTGAGATAGCTCGTATCATGAACGAGAACTTTGTCAACATCAAGGTGGACCGGGAGGAGCGCCCGGACATCGATAGCATCTACATGCAGGCGGTGCAGGCCATGACCGGCCACGGCGGCTGGCCCCTCACCGTTTTCCTCACCCCCGAAGGCAAGCCCTTCTACGGGGGCACCTACTTCCCTCCCGAAGACACCCACGGTATGCCCAGCTTCCGCCGCGTCCTGGAGGGCATAGCCCAGACGTGGCGGGAGCGCCGGGCCGAGATAGAACGGGCCACAACACAGATGGTCCAGTACCTTCGCAGCACCACCCAGCCTATAGCCGGTATGGCCCTTCTCACCGCCCAGACCCTGGACCAGGCCTTCACCGGTGTCGCTCGCGAGTTCGATGAGCGCCACGGAGGTGTAGGCATCCAGCCCAAGTTCCCTCAGGCTATGGTGTACGAATTCCTCCTCCGCTACCATAAACGTACCCAAAACGCCCAGGCCCTGCGCATGGTGGAGCTCACCCTGGAGCGAATGGCCCGGGGTGGTATTTACGACCAGCTAGGCGGCGGCTTCCACCGCTACTCCACCGACAGCTTCTGGCTGGTGCCCCACTTCGAAAAGATGCTCTACGACAATGCTCTACTGGCTCGCCTCTACCTCCACGCCTACCAGGTGACGGGCAAGCCCCTGTACCGCCGCATAGCCCAGGAGACCTTAGACTACCTTCTACGGGATATGGCCGATCCCCGGGGAGGCTTCTACTCCAGCCAGGACGCCGACAGCCAGGGAGAGGAGGGCAAGTACTACCTCTGGCTGTCCAGGGAGATAGACGAGGCCCTGGAGCCGGAGGACGCCCGGTTGTTCAAGCTCTACTACGGCGTCACCCCACAGGGCAACTTCGAGGGGCGGAACATCCTCTGGATGCCCCAGGACCCTGCCCGGCTGGCCCAGGAGCAGGGGCTGAGCCTGGAAGAGCTGGAGAAAGCGGTGCAGCGGGGCCGAGACCTCCTGCTCAGGCTACGCCAGCAGCGGGTCCCCCCCGGCCGCGACGATAAGGTCCTGACCTCCTGGAACGGGCTGATGCTGCGCTCCCTGGCCGAGGCAGCCATGGTGCTGGGCCGCGAGGATTACTTGCGGGCGGCGGTGCGCAGCGCCTCCTTCCTCTTGGAGAGCCTGCGCCCGAACGGCCGGCTGATGCGCAGCTACAAGGATGGCCGAGCGGTGGTCAAGGGCTACCTGGAGGACTACGCCAACCTCATCGACGGCCTGGTCACTCTGTATGAGGCCACCTTCCAGTGGCAGTGGCTAAGCCAGGCTCAGAACCTGGCCAGGGAGATGTTAGATCTGTTCTGGGAGCCTGCCGGAAACGGCGGCACGTTCTACGACACGGGCAAGGACGCGGAGAGCCTCCTAGTACGGCCCCGCGACTTCTTCGACAACGCCACCCCCTCGGGTAGCGCCGCAGCCACCGATGTCCTCCAGCGACTGGCCGTGCTGACAGGTGACCCGGAGATGGCTAAGCCAGCGGTAGCCATGCTGCGCTCCATGCAGGAGCTTATGGCCCGCTATCCCTTGGGCCTGGCCCACTGGCTGGGCGCCCTGGACTTCTACTTGTCCACCCCCAGGGAGATCGCCGTCATGGGGCCGCGGGAGCGCCAGGACACCCAGGCGCTGCTGGAGGTGGTGTTCCGCCGCTACCTGCCCAATAAGGTGCTGGCCGGGTACGACCCCTCGGACGGGGCCAGCCCTGCCCGCCACCTCCCCTTGCTCCAGGGGCGGGAGATGTTGGAAGGCAGGGCCACCGCCTACGTATGTGAAAACTATGCCTGCCGGATGCCGGTGACGGAGCCCCAAGCCCTGGCGGGGCAGTTGGAGTGAGCAGCAGTGAAAAAGTTCAGATAGATATGAGACAGTAGGCGTGGAAAAGTAGAAGCAGAAGGGGCCACACTTCTGGGTGAGAATAGACCAGAAAGGAGGTGGCCC
>DAOUBE010000199.1:0-5907 GCA_034432835.1 Dehalococcoidia bacterium
GGCCACCTCCTTTCTGGTCTATTCTCACCCAGAAGTGTGGCCCCTTCTGCTTCTACTTTTCCACGCCTACTGTCTCATATCTATCTGAACTTTTTCAGGCATGGCGCAACCAGGTACTGTGTGCCTCGCCTTGGTACCCTGCTGGGGGCGCTGCTTACCTCAGGCGGGTGTACCCACCTGGCCGCCTCCGCCTGGGCCATGGGATGAACTGTCCTTCTGAGGGGAGCGACCGAAGAATCCGGAGGGGAAATGGCCCAACCCCACCGGATTCTTCGGCCTTCTGGCAAGGGCTCAGAATGACACTTTATTCCCTCACCTCCGGTAGCCCACCTCCTCCAGGAGAGTAGTGCAATAGCACTACCGAGCTCATGCAAACAGACCCTCCAGCAGCCCGGGAAGCGCGGGTGAAGGTCAGGGCGAGGCCTGGAGACCCTGTCTCTTCAAAGCTGGGCAGAGGTTGACTTTTCAAGCTGAAACAGTTAGGGTTTCAGATAAGCAGGCCACTACACCTGCCCTTGGGCAACGGGCCGGAGCCCTTTGTCCTTGGCCTCCTCGGGCCTCTAGGCGCCAGGGCGTAGCCTGCTGCGGGCTCCGTGTCCTCACAGGCGGTGGTCTTTACCCCACCCTTTGGACGCCGGTAGGGAATTATCACCCCCAAGGACACACAACCCTACTGAGAGCCCGGTAGGCTAGGCCTGCGATGTGGGGGTGCCGCGGCCTTAGCCAAAGGCATCATCCTCACCCTGCCCACCCATCCTACGATGGCAGGGGGCAACGAGAACAAGATTCATACATGCCCACCTCCGGGGCAGGCAGTCCCCGTTGTGCCACCAGCCAACCCTGTGGAAGGAGGAGTCACATGCACCAGCCAGGACGTCTGGTAGTGGTTTCCAACAGGGTACCGGCGATCTCGGTGCCCAGAAACGAGGAGGTGCGGCGCGCCCAGTCGGTGGGAGGGCTGGTGAGCGCCGTCAGGGCAGCCCTACAGGAGCGGGGAGGGCTCTGGTTTGGCTGGAGCGGGTCTGTCATGGAACGTGGTCAAGCCTCGCCAGCCAGGGTTCGGGACCTAGGGTCATTCCAACTAGCTACCATAGACTTGTCCCGGGAGGAGGCGAACCTCTTCTACACCTTTTTCGCCAACCGCACCCTGTGGCCCCTGCTCCACAGCATGCCGGAGAGGACCGTCATCCGGCACGATGCCTATCGCGCCTACCGCCGTACTAATCACAGGTTCGCCACGGAGCTGTTCCCCTTGCTCAAGCCAGAGGACGTGGTATGGGTCCACGACTACCACCTGATCCCCTTGGGGTTGTACCTGCGCAGGCTGGGCTGGAAGGGGCGGGTGGGGTTCTTCCTGCACACGCCCTTCCCGCCGCCGGAGACCTTCTCCATACTGCCCTGGTCGCAGCAGCTACTGGAAGGGTTCCTGTCCTACGACCTGGTGGGGTTCCACACCACCCGCTACGCCCACAACCTGCTGGACACCCTGGTACTGGAGCTGGGGGGCTCCATCACAGAGGGAACCTTCGTTCGCCGAAACCAGACGGTGCGCACAGAGGTTTACCCTATAGGGACAGACCCCCTCGATTTCGAGCGGTGGGCCGCCGAGGCGGAGCAGCAGCACCGAGCTAGGGCCATGCTGAGGATACCCGAAGCCCACCGTATTATCCTTGGTGTGGACCGGCTGGACTACACCAAGGGCATCCCGGTGCGGCTGATGGCTTTCGAGTACCTGCTGGAGCACTACCCTTCACTGAGGCGCAATATCACCTTCATACAGATATCTGTACCCTCTCGAACCAGGGTGCCAGAGTACATAGAGGAGAAGAACCGGGTGGACCAGCTCGTGGGCAGCATAAATGGCCGGTACTCGGAGGCTGGCTGGTCGCCCGTGCACTACCTGTACCGCGCCTTCGGTCAGCAGGAGCTGGCCGGCTTCTACCGCGAGGCCGACGTATGCCTGGTGACCCCTCTGCGGGACGGTATGAACCTCATCGCCAAGGAGTTCGTGGCCTCTCAGGACCCGAAGGACCCCGGGGTGCTGGTACTATCCAAGTTCTGCGGCGCGGCCGAGACCATGCGAGAAGCCCTGATAGTGAATCCCTACGACATAGAGGGGACAGCCCGGGCCATCCACGATGCCCTGACCATGCGCCTGCGAGAGCGCCGCCGGCGGTGGGAGGCCCTGGTGCAGGAGGTACGCAAGCACACCGCCCACTCCTGGGCCAGCGACTTCCTGGCCGACCTGATGGAGATGGGGCCGCCAGCGCCCGCCGCACAGCCCTCTGTAGCCGGCACGCTGCTGGCTGGTAACTGACAGTCCCCAGCTACTGGGCCCACCTCTAACGCTACAGCAGCCGCCAGACCCAGAGCCCGGCCGCCAGGAGACAGGTCATGACCCCGCCGCCTCGGAGCGTGTGGTAGTACACCAGATGGGCCACAGGGTATGCTACCCGCATCGAGGGCGGGACGCCGGACACGAACACGCCCCCGGTGTCGCCGTCCTTCCTCCAGCCATGTAGCCGCACCGGCACAGGCGCTGGGGCCAGGGTGGAGCGCCGCTCCCCTGACAGGGTAGGGCTGGCCGACAGGGCCACAGGCACAAGCGCCGCCATGCAGGCCTGCAAGACAACCACTACCCGCAGAACAAAACGCCAAGGATACCCCATCCCCTGACCAAGCAGGCCGACAACCCATCCCTGGAAGCGGTACCGCGCCCGCTGCCACCCCCGGGCCGGCGGCCTGGACTGGGAGGCCTGCATCCTTTGGATGGCCGACATGAGGTTCTGCAGCTCCCGCTGGCGAGCCTCCAGCCTCACTTGAAGCGCTTCAGCCTGGCGCTTCAAGGCCAAGACCTCTGCGGCTGACATCACGGACTCTCTCCTGGCTGTCGGGGTGCGACGGTCGGTGACAGGGAACAGGGCTGGTTGACCTGGAATCTGTCTAGCAGCAACGGATTCCATCTCCCTCCCTCCAGACAGGAGTGGACACTTGCTGGAAAGTAGAATACGTCGGAGGCCGGCCGGTTGCATAGCTTTTCACCGCCGAGTTTGCGGCATTTTTTCCGAAGGCCTTGCCAGCTTTCACGGCCTGGAACAAAGCCAGCGCCGGAAGACAAGTCCCAAGCCGGCGGGGGAGCGCGACCCAGACAGCACCGCTGGAGCGCTCGGTTGCACCAAAAGCTACACGGCCAGAGAGGGACGTTGCCCTATGGAATGCAATGCTCTCACTGGCAACGTTACCAATCATGTAACGATGTTACATCTGGGGATAAAGTCCGTCTGGCACACGGCTGGAGTGTTGCACGGGGAGATGTAAGCACGCCTGCCCCCAGACCAAGGCCAGAGGGATGATATACTGCATCATTATGGCTCAGCTTCCACGGGGAGACAGGAAACACCGGGCGGCCTTCACCCTCAGCGCTTTCGGCGATGAGATAAGCGACGAACTGGAGGTGCAGTTGGGCCTGTTGAGGGAACTGGGCATAGGCTACCTGGAGCTGCGAGGTGCCTGGGGCGTCAACGTTTTGCACATGAGCGACGCCCAGGTAGAGGCTGTCAAGGCTGCGTGCCAGCGCCACGGCATCAGGGTTAGCTGCGTGGCCAGCCCCGTGGGAAAGGCCCCCATCACCGACCCCCTGGACGTGGAGCTGGCCAACCTAGAACGTATCTTCCAGATTGCCCGTACACTGGAGGCCCACCGGGTACGGCTCTTCTCCTTTTACCCACCCGCACCAGCGGGCCCGGCCCAACACGATGCGTATATCCCAGAGGCAGTGTCACGGCTGTCCAGGATGGCCCGCCTGGCCCAGCAGTCCCACATGCTCCTCCTCCTGGAGAACGAGAAGGGCGTGGTGGGGGACACGCCGGAGCGCTGCCACGCCCTCCTGAGGGGTGTCAGCAGCCAGTGCCTGCGCTTTGTCTGGGACCCGGCCAACTTTGTGCAGGTGGGTGTGGCCCAGGCCACGTACCGGGGGTGGCCCTTGCTTAAGCCTTACTTGGCCTACGTTCAGGTGAAGGATGCCTTGTTAGCCGACGGCCAGGTGGTGGTAGCCGGGCGGGGCGATGGCCAGGTGGTTGAACTGCTGGCCAGACTGCGGGACAGCGGTTACCGGGGTTTCCTGGCCCTGGAGCCCCACCTGGTGATGGGAGGCCCCAGGGGAGGGTTCAGCGGACCCGAGGGTATGCGGCGGGCTGTGGAGGCCCTGCGCGGGGTGATGGAGGGGCTGGGGTGCCGGGAGGCGAGCCCAGGGCCGTCATGGAGGGAGAGGTAGGCCCGCGGCGGGCGCCGATCTAGACCCTGGCAGCCAGGGGTTGGCTATCTGGTCCAGACCAGCGGCGATGAGATAAAGGCCCATGAATATGATGCCGATGACCACGATGGTCGGTGCCCGTAGCTACCAGCAGTAGCGGTAGGGGCCCGCCGTAGCTGGCTTAGAACTCCTCCCCACGCACCGCCCGGCCAAAGAACTCCGTCCCGGCCGTCAGCCCTCCGTCCACCACCAGAACGGCGCCGTTGACAAAAGAGGCCTCGTCCGAGGCCAGGTAGAGGGCGGCGTTGGCGATGTCCTCGGGGGTGCCCACGCGACGCAGGGGATAGAGCTTGGCGATCCTGCGGAAGACCTCAGGGTCACGCTGGACCGTGTTCGCCCAGGCGGGCGACTGTATGGTGCCCGGGCAGATGACGTTGGTGCGCAGGCCCCGGGGGCCGTAGCGCACGGCCAGGTTCTGGGTGAGGGATATCACACCCGCCTTGGCGGCGCTGTAAGCATCCTCGCCTACGGCGGTGATACCGTTCACCGAGGATATGTTGACAATGCAGGCGCCAGGGCTCTCCAGAAGCCGAGGTATGGCGGCCCTGGAGCAGAGGTAAACGCTCTTGAGGACCAAGTCCAGGTTCCAGTCCCAGGTCGCCTCGTCGGTCTCCTCTATGCCGCCGCCCCGGGCGGCGCCAGCGTTGTTGACCAGGATGTTGAGGCGGTCAAATAGCTCCACGGCCCTGTCCACCATGGACCGGGTATCCTGCTCCCTGGTTACATCGACGCGGAAGAAGGCGGCCCTGCCGCCGGCGGCCTGGGCCTGCTCGGCCACCTGAGAGCCGCCTGCTTCGTTGATGTCGGCTATCAAGACGGCGGCACCTTCCTGGGCAAACCTGAGAGCCGTGGCCCGGCCAATGCCGGAAGCACCGCCGGTGACAATGGCAACCTTCCCTGCCAGTCTCACGTCGGGCCTCCTGAAAGAAGCGGGTCGCGTTCCTGAAGATAGGAGACACAGCCCCCTACCTCGCCGTCACCGCCTTGAGAAGGGGGTATCACAAAGTCCCCTCCCTGAATATTAAGAACACAGCCACCCCTAGGGATAAAAAGCGGCCACGGGTATGATAACAGTGCCGATAGCAGGTGGAGGGCCCGCCCGTCAGGGGACCGGTGCCTGGGGCTGCCGGGCTCTGACCTTGCCCAGGTACTGACGCTTCACCTTACCGTTCTCGCGGTACTGCCGGTACAGGTACGGCCCGTGGAGCTTCCCAGCGGCGCAGTGGCAACCGGGTTTCCCACAGCGGCGCCACTCCTCACGTATGCGGCCTTTCTCCTCCAGCCCTTCTGCAACAACGGGTGCAGAGGCCGCCACGGGGACAGGTTCCTGCACCTCTTCATTTTTAAGAGAAACGGGCTCCAATTGGGCAGGCTCCACCTTGGGGAGCTCGATGGCGATGGGCGTTGGCTGGGCCGCTGGCAGGGCATCCACCTGCTCGATGGGCTCCAGCCGCTGGACGGCCGGGGCGGGCAAAGCCTTGGTCTGCTGCAGGGCCCTCGTGCTCGTGGAGCGGCGGCTAAGGCCGTAGGTCCAGATGAGAGCTATCAACAGGAAGTAGCCCACCCCCCAAACTACGGCCAGCAGCGTAGATTCC
>DAOUBE010000200.1:0-6643 GCA_034432835.1 Dehalococcoidia bacterium
GGCCACCTCCTTTCTGGTCTATTCTCACCCAGAAGTGTGGCCCCTTCTGCTTCTACTTTTCCACGCCTACTGTCTCATATCTATCTGAACTTTTTCAGGCAGATAAACAAGGGAGGAGACTGGGGGCTGGATCCGCCCCGAGAGCCCGCCGAGGCGCCCCATTCCGCAGCCTCGGGGGCCTGTGCCCCCTCCCTCGCCGGTCTAGGTAAGGTAGCTCAGGGCCGTCTCCGCCAACACCCGGGTGGCGATGGGAAGGGCTGCCTCGTCCAGGTCGAACCGTGGACTGTGCAGCGGCTCGGTGATTCCCCGCTCCGGGTTGGCTATGCCCAGCAGGAAGTAGCAGCCCGGCGCCTCTTTCAAGAAATAGGCACAGTCGTCCCCCACGGGCTGAGGGTCAACCTGCACCACGTTCCCCATCCCCACCACCCCCGCGCCCACCTCAGCCACCCGCTGGGCCACCTCCGGGTCGTTCACCACGGCGGGGGAACCCCGCACGTGCTGGAACTCCAGCCTGGCCCTGAGGCCAGTCACCACGGCGGAGGCCACCTCTCTCACCCGGCCCAGCACCTGGGAACGCACCTGGTCGTCAAAGCAGCGAACGTTCCCCCGCATCTCCACCCTTTCGCAGATAACATTGAACTGTGTGCCCCCATGGATGGTGCCGAACCCCAGGACGGCGGGCTGCGAAGGGGCCACCTCCCGGCCCAGGATAAGTTGGAGGGTGGAGTGCACTTGCGTGGCTATGGCAATGGCGTCCACGGACAGGTGGGGCATGCCACCGTGGCCTCCACGCCCCTCTATGGTCAGGGCGATCTCGTCCACGCTGGCGAAAATGGCGCCGGCCCGTACCCCAATGGTCCCCACAGGCAGACCCGGCCAGACGTGCACACTCAGCACCCTGTCCACGGGAGGATCCCGCATCACCCCCTCCTCCACCATTCGCGCCGCCCCAGCGATAATCTCCTCGGCTGGCTGGAAGACCAGCTTCACTCTGCCCTTGATGGAGTCACGGTACCGGGCCAGGACGCTGGCCACGGCCAGCCCCACAGCAGTGTGCCCATCGTGGCCACAAGCGTGCATCACCCCTGAGTTCTGGGAGGAGTAAGGTCGGTCCTGGGGCTCCTGAATGGGCAAGGCATCCATGTCCAGACGGAACATCACCGTGGGTCCAGGTTGGCTGCCCTCCAGCAGGCCCACCACGCCGGTCCCCGCCACTCCCGTCTTCACCTTCAGCCCCAGCTCCCGCAGCCGGCGGGCCACCAGCCCCGCCGTCCGCTCCTCCTTGAAGGCCAGCTCCGGATGGCGGTGCAGGTCCCGCCGCACGGCTATCAGCTCCTCCGCCAACTCCGCGACGTGCTGCTCAATATCCGCTCTCACAGGCACCCTCCTTGGTGGTGTGGTCAACGGCCCTGCCGGTCAAGGGCCGTCCAATAGCATACCAGCAACGGCCAAGAATGCCAGGGCGCTGCTCCTCCATCCAGCCACAACAATCACAGCAACCGGGAGAAATACCTCACGCAGCCTCCTACTGGGCCATACATTTCTTAAAATTTATGTCTTTACCTGCTTGTGGCGGCGGGACTGGTGCACTATACTAACCGTGTTATGGAAACCACACCTACTCCAGGCCACAGGGCCTACCACCTGCCCCTCTTTCCCCTTCAGGCCGTGCTTTTCCCCGGTATGGCTCTCCCCCTTCACATCTTCGAGGAGCGGTACAGGTTGATGGTCTCCTGGTGCCTGGAGCAGGGGATAGGCTTCGGAGTCTGCCTCATCAAGTCGGGGCAGGAGGTGGGCGGACCGGCCGTCCCCTTCGACACCGGCACCTCGGCCCGCATCATCAACGTCCAGAGGCTGGAAGACGGCCGCATGAACCTCCTTGCCTTGGGCGAGCGCCGGTTCAGGGTCCAGGAGATTGTCCAGCAGGTCCCCTACATGGTGGCGGTGGTGGAGTACCTGGAGGATGTGGAGAGAGTGAGGCCAGGGCTGCTGGCATCGGTGCGTCAGGCCTTCACCCCCTACCTACGCAGCTTGGCGGCCCTGGAGGGCGGCTGGGTCCGCGAGGCTAATCTGCCAGAGGACCCCACTGCCCTCTCCTACCTGGTGGGCCAGTACCTGGTGGTCCCCAAGCCCGTCAAGCAGCGCCTGCTGGAGGCACCCTCCGCCGAGGCCAGGTTGGAGATGGAGCTGGTGCTCCTGGAGGAGCAGACCCAGCGGCTCAAGCGGGAGTTGGAGCAGAAGAACCAGTTCCAGGGCTTCCGCCTCAACTAGCACCTCAAACCCTTCCTTTTCTTCCCTTCCAGCTTCCCATCCCCTACTAATGTACCCGTTCCCCGCTACGGCAACCCATTGCTACTAAGAGAGTACCCCACATATAATGCATGTAAGGATGAACAAACATGCTTCTCACTATCGACATCGGGAACACTAACATCACGCTGGGGGCTTTTAACGGCGATAAGCTCCAGGCAACGTGGCGAATGGCAACAGACCCTAGGAAAATGCCAGACGAATACGGGGCGATTATGCACTCCCTCCTTACCTTGAAACAGGTCTCCCCTGCTCAGATTAACGAGATCGCCATGTGCAGTGTGGTGCCTCCCCTCACCAGCACTCTGGAGAGGGCCTGCCTGGAGTACTTTCGGACCAAGCCCCTGGTGATAGGGCCTGGTGTCAAGACCGGCATCCGCGTCCACTACGACAACCCCAGGGACGTGGGCTCCGACCGCATCGCCGACGCGGTGGCGGGCTACCGTCTCTACGGTGGTCCCCTCATCATCGTTGACTTCGGGACCGCCACCACCTTCAACGCCATCTCCAAGGAAGGGGACTACCTGGGAGGGGCCATCGCCCCCGGGCTGAGGCTGGCCGCCGAAAGCCTCTTCACCAACACCTCCCAGCTCCGCAGGGTGGACCTGGTGGCCCCCAAGAGCGCCATCGGCAGGAGCACCATCGCCAGCATGCAGTCCGGCCTGGTGCTGGGCCACGTGGCCATGGTGGAAGGCATGGTTGTGCGTATCAAGGAGGAGGTGGGCCAGGATGCCAGGGTGGTGGCCACGGGGGGCCTGGCCAGACTCATCGCCGAGCAGACCAAGGTCTTCGATACCGTCAACCCAGACTTGACCCTCATAGGCCTGAAGATGGTCTATGAGCTCAACAGGGAGGCCATCCCACGGGGGACGTCAGACTAGGGGTCTCCAGCACCTCGTGCCCTTTATGCTGGATGGGGGTTGCGGGGGTAACACCCTCGACCCGCCTTTCGACGTTCCCAAGGGGAACTAACATCAGTCCCATCAGGGCGGCTGGGGATGCAGACCAGCCAGCGGCAAAAAGAGGAGGTCGTTTCAATGCCATCACCACTGGAAGGTAAGCGGGTAATCCTGGGAGTAACGGGAAGCATCGCTAGCTACAAGGCCCTGGACCTGGCTAGTAAGCTGGTCCAACGGGGCGCCCTGGTGGATGTGCTCATGAGCCATGGTGCCACCCAGTTCGTAACCCCCCTGGCGTTCCGCAGCCTCACCCACCGCCCGGTGGTCACCGACATCTTTGACCCCGACTCGGAGTTCAGCGTGGAGCACGTAGCCCTGGCCCAGGCCGCCGATGTCCTGGTCATCGCCCCGGCCACGGCCCACGTCATCGCCAAGCTGGCCCTGGGTCTGGCCGATGACGCCCTGACCACCACGGCCCTGGCCACCCAGGCTCCCGTCCTGATAGCCCCCGCCATGGACGGCTACATGTACGAAAACCCCGCCACCCAGGAGAACCTGAAGAAACTCCAGGACCGAGGCGTCACCATCGTGGGTCCGGAGTACGGGCGCCTGGCCTCCGGCCTCAGCGGGCCGGGCCGGCTGGTGGACACGGAGCTGCTGGTGGGCCACACCTGCGCCCTCCTGGGCCGCAACGGCGACCTGGCCGGACGCCACCTGGTGGTCACCGCTGGGGGCACCCAGGAGCCCATAGACCCCATCCGCGTCATCACCAACCGCTCCAGCGGCAAGATGGGCTATGCCATCGCCGAGGCTGCCCGGGACCGAGGCGCCACCGTAACCCTGGTCAGTGCGCCCACCGCTCTGCCCAACCCCGCCGCCGTCCAGGTCATCCGCGTGGAGACGGCCCTGGAGATGCAGAACGTCGTCCAGAAGGTCACCCCCAACTGCGACGCCCTTATCATGGCCGCCGCCGTGGCCGACTACCGGCCCACCTACTTCGCCCGCCAGAAGATAAAGAAGGGCCCCACCACCTGGAACCTGGAGATGACCCGGACCCCCGACATCCTGGAGGAGGCCTGGGGGGACTTCATCAAGGTCGGCTTCGCCGCCGAGACCGAGAACCTGCTGGAGAACGCCCGCGAGAAGCTGTCCCACAAGGGGCTCCACTTCATTGTGGTCAACGACGTTACCGAGGAGGGCAGCGGTTTCGGCTCAGACACCAACAAGGTGATGATCCTGGACCAGGAAGGGCGGGTTGAGGAGCTGCCCCTCATGCCCAAGTACGATGTGGCCCACAAGATCCTGGACCGCCTAGCGCAGGTTCTGTCCTTGCGGTCTTAGACCTCCCGCTGCCGTGGGCTGCTCACCAGACGGTTTCCCCTGGGCACCCGTCAGGCTGACGAACCGCCACGCCAGGATGCCCAGCAGTATGAGGGCAAGGCCATTGATGGGGAACACCTCCCGCAGGCCCAGGGAGCGGGCGAGGCTCCCCCCTAGCAGCGGCCCCAGGCCCCAGGCCATGGACTGAAAGCTCTGGAGCACCCCGAAGGCCCTGCCGTGCTTCTCCCGGGGTACCGCCGTCCCCATGAGCGCCCCGGAGACGCTGTTCATGCCCGCCGTGAACAGGGTGTAGGACGTGGCCACCCCCATGGCCTGGGGAACATTGTTGACCAGCCACATGGGCATGTAGAGCACGCCCCCTACTAGGGCACAGCCCACCAACAGGCTCTTTAGCGTGAACAGGCGGCTGAGCCGCGCCACACCTACCGCCGCCACCGATGACGCGATCCCCATGAAGGCGAAGGCGATGCCGGCCAGGGCGGTCACTGAGGAGTCCTGGCCGGCCAGTTCACCCAAGAAGAGCGGCAGCACCGGGAACATCACCGAGGGTACTAGCTGGATGAGGAAGATGATCAGCAGGAGGGGCAGAAGCTCTCTAGAGCTGACCATGGCCACCATGGCCTTCCCATAGTCCCGCATCTTCATGGACTCCAGCTCCTGGGGCCGGTGGAAGTCCTCCTTGACCAGCAGGGCCGCCAGGACTCCTCCCACCATCAGCCCACCCCCCGAGAAGAAGAACACGTACCTCAGCCCCACGGCGTCGGCCAGCACCCCGCCCAGGAAGGGCCCCAGGGTGCTCCCCAGAAAGGACCCAGTCTGGATAACGCCTATGCTGTAGGCCACCCGGTGGGACGGGCTCTGGGAGGCGGCCAGGGCCATGGCCGTGGAGAAGGAGCCGCTGAAGAGCCCTCCCACAAACCGCAGCAGCACCAGTTGATAGACGTTCCCCGAGAGCCCCATCAGCCCCATGGGGATGGCTCCCAGGAAGAAGGCCCGCAACAGGTTCTTCTTTCGTCCGTATCGGTCACCCATGATGCCCCAGAAGGGCCCCGATATGGCCAGGGCGGCGCCCATGGAGCCCCCGGCGATGCCACTCCAGAAGGCAGCCTGGCCAGGGTCCGTCATCCCCAGCTCCTGCACGAACAGCGGCAGGAAGGGAAACACCAGGCTGAAGCTGACCACCGTGAGGAAGGTGGTGAAGCTGAGTATGGGTAGGTTCCACTTCCAGTAGTCCTGAGGCTCCACCCGGGGGCCCACACGGGGCAGGGCAAGCTTCACAGCCGACTCCTTCTCCAGTACAAACGGGCCCGCCCCATGGGAAATGGAGGCGCGGCCCGTCAGTTATCTGTTCACTTCTTGATTACCTTTTCCAGACAAAAAGGTATTGTACCATCACAGAGAAGAGTTGTGCGCTACCTCCCTGGCCCAAGGCCCAGATAGGCCACAACCCGTCCCTAATTCCCAACCAGGAGGAGTGCAGAGGGGGTTGTGGCCCCTCAGGGGTCTTTGGGGGGCAATCCCCCATGTACTTTCTCTTCCCCCTCTTCCTTGGCAAGGGAGAGGGGTATTCTGCTAGGGGCGCTGTTCACCAAGGTAGGGGCACGCACCCGGCCCTTACTACAACACTCCTGTAATCAAGGGGCACAGCCTGCCACAGGCGGGCCGATGGCTCCTGGAAGTGTCCCGTAACGACACGGCTTGGATGAACTTACATTCTGAGGGAGCCTGGCGACGGAAGAACCTGGAGGGGGAGGCGGCCCCCCACCAGATTCCTCGCCTCCGGCTCACAATCGTCCATGCCCCACTGGTGTGCGGCGCCACAAAGTATGAAAATGCCTTTGCGCCGATGGGCGAAAGAGTTCGTGTGTCATTGGTGCCGTGAGCCCGGCTCAGAATGACCCTTTACCCCCTGACCGCCTGAGGCCCCCTTTCAAGAGGTAGCAAGGCATGGCAGCACCCAGCTCAAGCCAACAGGACCCCTGTAACCACATTTCGTGAAAAAGTTCAGATAGATATGAGACAGTAGGCGTGGAAAAGTAGAAGCAGAAGGGGCCACACTTCTGGGTGAGAATAGACCAGAAAGGAGGTGGCCC
>DAOUBE010000201.1:0-2220 GCA_034432835.1 Dehalococcoidia bacterium
GCCACCTCCTTTCTGGTCTATTCTCACCCAGAAGTGTGGCCCCTTCTGCTTCTACTTTTCCACGCCTACTGTCTCATATCTATCTGAACTTTTTCAGCTAAGGCGTGGGGAGTTACCGCTGGGGCTGCTCTTGCAGGAGCCGCAGCAGCTCGCCCCGCAGGCTCTCCAGGTGGGGGAGGTGGTCGTGGGCCGTGAGCTGGGTCCCCAGGGGCGTGATGGAGATGCGCTTCTGGTTCAGGGCCCACACGTCGGTGCCCTCCTCATGGCCAGGGACGGGCTTGCTGCGGGATATCCAGTAGTAGGCCCGAACACCGTCCTGGCCCTCGTTCACCACCTCGGTGTAGCTGCGGCGGCCCAGCCGTGTCACCTCCAGGCCCTGGACCTCGTGGGGTGGGACGTTGGGCACGTTGATGTTTAGCAGCATGGGGGCGGGGAGGGAGTCGCGGAAGAGCTGCGGCACCAGGAGGCTGATCAGCCTGGTAGCCGTCTCGTAGTGCAGGTCCCGCATGGCTGCCAGAGACACGGCCAGGGAGTTGAAACCCCGGAAGTAGCCCTGAAGGGCGGCGCCCACCGTCCCCGAGACCAGGATATCGCCGCCCACGTTGGAGCCAGTGTTGATACCTGAGACCACCAGGTCCACGGGGCCCACCAGCTTCTCCGTGGCCAGGACCACCGAGTCGGCGGGGGTGCCTTCCACGGCATAGGCTGCCTTGACGCCCTGGGCCGCGGGGAGGACCTCCCGCGCCCGGACAGGGATGTGCAGGGTCATGGCGCTGCCCACGCCGCTCTGCTCGCGGTCCGGGGCCACCACCCAGACCTCGCCCAGGGGCAGCAGGGCCTCGGCGGCCTTCCACAGCCCCGGGGAGCTGATCCCGTCGTCATTGGTCACCAGTATCTTCAAGGGCTTATCTCGCGGCAGGTCTCCAATACATTTTACCAGCCTGTGGGCCAGGGGTGGAACAAAGGAGCCGGGCTAGAAGGGGAAGCTCAGGTAACGCTCTCCAATGTCGGCGAAGAAGGTGACTATGCGGGTGCCCTCGGGAAGGCTTGGCGCGATGCGGAAGCAGGCGGCCAGGTTGGCGCCCGAGGAGATACCCACTAGGAGCCCTTCCTCCCGGGCCAGGCGCAGGGCCATCTCGTTGGCCTCCTCGTCGCCTACGGAGACTATCTCGTCGATGATGCGGCGGTTGAGGTTGGTGGGGATGAAGTCGGGGCCGATGCCTGGGATGCCGTGGAGGCCGGGTATCCCCTTGCTGAGCATAGGAGAGGCGGCGGGCTCCACGGCCACCACCCGGGTCTTGGGGTTGTGCTCCTTGAGCACCTCACCCACGCCGGTGAGGGTGGCGCCACTGCCCACACCGACGACCAGGACGTCCACCCTTCCGCCGGTATCCTCCAGGACCTCCCTGGCGGTAGTCTCCCGGTGCACCTGTACGGCGGCGGGGTTGCTGAATATATCCAGGGTGACGGAGTTTTCAATGCCTGCGCGGATGACCTTCAGGGCCCGCATGGCGCCCTGCATGCCCTGGCCGCTGGGGGTCAGGTGGACCTTCACACCGTACCGCATGAGCAGGCGCCGGCGCTCCAGGGGGGCGTTCTCCGGCATGACCACCACCAGGCCGTAGCCTTTGGCGGCGGCGATCATGGCCAGGGCGGGCCCGGTGTTGCCGCTGGTGGCCTCCACAATGGTGGAGCCAGGCTTGAGGAGCCCCTTGCGCTCGGCGTCCTCTACCATGGCCAGGGTGGGGCGGTCCTTGATGCTGCCGCTGGGGTTCAGGTACTCCAGCTTGGCCCAGATCTCCAGCCCCCGCTCCTTTGCCTGGGGAGGGAGGGCCCGGCGCAGCTTTACCATGGGGGTGTTCCCCACCAATTCAAGGATGTTCTCGGCGACCCGGCGCATGAGGCCTCCGTGTATCTGACTGGAAGGGCCATTGTGTCACAGGCAAAAAACACCGTCAAGGCTGGAATGGTGAATCGGCAGTGGTGGCCATGAGGACGGGTGTTTAAGGGCGAGCATGGCCGTTGGCGGTTGTGACCATTCTACCACTGAGAACGGGGCCTTGGTTCGAGAGGCGCCAGTATAGTCCGACGGCAAGCACTTATTTAACGGTGTATGCCTTGCCTGAAAAAGTTCAGATAGATATGAGACAGTAGGCGTGGAAAAGTAGAAGCAGAAGGGGCCACACTTCTGGGTGAGAATAGACCAGAAAGGAGGTGGCC
>DAOUBE010000202.1:0-5558 GCA_034432835.1 Dehalococcoidia bacterium
GGCCACCTCCTTTCTGGTCTATTCTCACCCAGAAGTGTGGCCCCTTCTGCTTCTACTTTTCCACGCCTACTGTCTCATATCTATCTGAACTTTTTCAGGACCTCACCCACTGCACGCCTAGATAAAGGGCCAGCACCAGCAGGGCCGATATGAGGGCTGCCTGAAGGTGCCGGACTGCCATGTGACGTATCGTCATGCTCTATCTCCTCCTTGCATAACCGCGTCGAGCTTTACAGGTTATATTGTGGGCCTCTCGGTTGGCGGATTCAGGTGAGCTAGCCCACATATGGGCCAGGGTTAACCCCTATCTCAAGCTATTCTAGTGGCGGCCTGAGGGTAGGGGGTGAACATGGGTACAAGCGAGTGGATAATTGGAGGCTGGGTAACTTGACTGGCCCGTTGGCCAGCTTTGTGAGGTGGCTGTCCTAGGACTCCCTGGCCCGGGTCTGCTCGTCCACGGGGAGGGTGCTGTCGTCGATGCGGAATTGCACCGAGACGCTCTCCTCCGAGGTGTTGCTGGTGGCCTCGGCGAAGAGGTCCATCTCTAAGTAGTCGGTCGGGTCCACCACGGTGTAGCCGGGGAAGGAGTAGGTCACGGTGAAGGTCTGCCAGCCGGTACCGGTGATGTTGGGTGTGTTGGCGACGTTGGTGGCCAGGGTCTGACGGACCGAGCCGTCGGCCCGGCGGATGATGACATCCATGTCGGCGTGGACATCCATCTGCACCACCCCCAGGGTATAGGCAACGATGAACACGTTCACCTCGGTCCCGCCCATGCGCTCGTCCCACTGGTTGTTGCTGCTGATGCCGATGGCTGCCTGGATGTGGGTGTTGGCCCCTATCTGCTTGTTCCAGTCGTCGTTGGAGTCGCCGTGCCTGAAACCGATGTCCCTGGTGGCCGTGGACTCGACCAGGAACACCAGGCCGTTGGCCTCGAAGGGCACGGCGTAATCGTCGGCGTCCATGGTCTGCCAGGAGCCTGTAGGAGGGTCCGCCACGGTAACGTCGTTGACATAATAAACCACGGAGCCCTTGGTTTGGGCCACCAGGTACAGCCGGACATCCGGGCTGCTCAGGTAGGCCTGAAAGTGTCCGTTGGGGTCCAGGCCCACCATGTACATGGTGTTGTGGCGGGCATCCAGGTTCAGGCTAGTAGTGGAATAGCTGCTGCCGACCTCACGGATGCCAAAGACCTCTGGGGCCTCGCTGGCGGAATAGACCAGGAGGATGACCCCGGTGGCGTCAGCGTCCACGATGGCGGAGACATCCACGGTGGCCCAGGATCCGATGGTCCCGGGGGTGACGTCCGGGGGTGTGGTGAAGTACACTGGGTCGTCGCCACGAGTATAGCCCAAGAGCTTGAAGTCCACCCTGGTGCTGCTTATGAACCCCTGGATTCTCCGAGAGGAGTCCACCTTGACTACCTGCCACCGGTGCTCGCGGCCCTTGATCTCGCCGTCGGTGGGCTCGGCCATATAGTTGTTGCCGTCCTCAGTGCCGCGGACCATGCCGCGATAGCTTTTGGTTTTGTGGGTGTTTACCACCTCCACGATGGCGCCTGTGGCCCCCACGGGTACGTGGGGGGACAGGTCTATGTTCTGCCAGCTTCCTGTGGTGCTCAGGCTGATGTCTGCCGCATTGGTGAACCAGACGAAGCCGCCTCGGTTGGCCTTATCGCGGCTGATGCGATAGGTCACTTGCCAGGTGGAGGCTGGTAGCTGGGAGAGCCCGGTGAGGGGGTAGAGGAACTTGCCGCTGTTGGGGCTAGGACGGTGGCGTCCGGTCTGCCCTGGCGAGAAGGTGGAGGAGATAGTTGCCGCCATGCCGTCGGCGGGGGTGTGTTTCTTGAGCTGGTAGTAGGTGTTCCCGCCCACGGCGGTTGTCTCGGAGTGGAAGAAGTAGCCGAAGCCGGGGGCCGTGGCTAGGGTGTTGTTGCCGACGGGTTCCTGGTCGGTGAAGATGCCCAGACCGGACCGGACGCAGAGCCCCGGGGCCAGTAGGAGCAGTGTCAACACCAGGGCCAGCCCGGCTAGGGGGGGCCAGGAGCCGCGGCGAGGGGGGGTGGAGGTCGTGGGCGCCGGGCCTGACCTACCTCTGCTGGAGTGCATGGCGGCCCAACCCATCAAGAGCAGGCCAGCGCCTATGGCCAGGAGCACCGAAGGTCGCAGGGAGGTGAACTGACCGTACACGTAGCCCAGATAAGGGATGGCAGAGTACACCTTCAGGGGCCTCTCAGGAAGGGATACGTAGCCTGGGTCCGGGGACGGGTTCTGGTCGCCCTTGGTGGCGAAGAGGGGCCCCTGGGAGCCCTGACGTATTTCGACTATACGGTGGACCAGGATGGGCTGAGCGCTCCCGGGGGTGAAGGCCACGATATCGCCCACGGTCAGGAGCTCCCGGTCCGTGGGTCTGGCGAAGAGCAGGCTGCCCGCTGGGATCTGAGGGGCCATGCTGCCGGTGCGCATGACAAAGGGGGTGTAGCCCCACAGTCGGGAGGCGCCGGCCAGCATGATGGGCGACAGAAGCAGAAGCACCACCAAGGGTACGAAAAGAGTGAGGGAGGGAAGCCTGAGGATAGGAAGCCTGGACCCATGGCCAGCTCCCTCGCGGGGCGACCACAGGTGGGACCACTTTCTCCAGCCCCGATGCTGATTCTGCAAGGTTCTCCTTCTACAGTTTACCTATACCGTACCTTTGGGTTCCAGGGCGAGATTACCTTTGTAGGGGCTGAAGGGCCAGGCAGGGCAAGCCCTGCGCCATGGCTTGCCCTGGACCCTCCCCCCACTGATCTCGGTGCATTCTCATAGCCGAATCCGCTGTCGTCAGGGGGCGGCTCTCATTCCCCTCGGTGTTAAGAGCCCGGCGGGTACTCCGTCCTCTGTAACTCGTACGGAGGGGAATGTCCCCCTCCGTATCACTGCTATGTGCTGTCTTGGAGCCATCATAAGCCCCCCACGAGCAGTGGCAGTGTGACAGGTAGCCTAGTTGTTGGCGGTCTGCTCGGCCTGGAAGGTGAAGGTGGCCGTGGTGGCGGCGTTCTGGAAGCTGTTGCCCGTGGACAGGGGTAGCTGCACCTTGAAGCACAGGCTCTCAGAGCCCTGGGCGGCCAGGGTGCGGTCGCCGGCCTGGGCGCCCTGAGCGGTGTCGCCGATGACGCCCGAGGCCAGGGTGCCGGCGTAAAGCTGGATGCCGTCGAAGGTGTTGCAGTCGGTACCCAGGGTCTTGATGGTGAGTTGGAGTTGGTCACGCAGGTTCTTGCCGTCGTCATTGGTGGCCGAGGTAGTCATGGCGTAGCGAAGCTGCATGGTGCCGTTGTTGGTGAGGGTAAGCTGGCCAGTGACCGAATCGCCAGGGGCCATGTTGGAAAAGGTGACCAGGGCGCTGGCCGAGTTGGCGGAGAGGTCCAAGGTGCCAGTGGAAAAGCTGTTGGAGCTCATGGACTCCTGGTCGGTGAAGAGCCCCAGGGCACCGGTAATCATGATACCCAGTGCCAAGATGACCAGTGCGGCACCGGTAATGGTGATGACTGTAGCGAGCTTGGCCTTAGCGACGATCCTGGACATGTCCCAACTCCTGTTATTGGTTGATTCACGGTCAAGTATGCGCCCCGTATGCGGAGACAAGTAGAGGGTTAACACCTTAGGAACGGGAGGCCAGCCTATGACCAGTTATTGGCCTTTTGGCCGGCCGGGTAGTGGCTCCACCTGCTAGGCCATGTGGTTAACGCCTGATTAATCCTGGGCTAACGCTGGGCTAACGGTGCCCTTATAAACTGGTCCCAAGCCTGTTTTCCACGCCACCTGGCATCGGCGGCTCTCTGGGGATAGGGCTAACACCTGTTTGCCCCAGAGGTACTAGGAGGGCGCACCTGCATGTACCGGTATGCCTCCTTTGTTGTTCGCATAAGGCTGGACGACAACAACCTGATCATTGAGGGCCAGATTAGCCAGGTTGGCAGCGGCAAGACGGTTTACTTTCGGGACCTGGACAAGTTGGCGGAGCTGATCCGAAGCAAGCTGAGCGAGCTGAGGGACGGCCCGGGGGGTGCCTGTCCTGAGGACACGGCAGAAGTGCCCGAGGGGGACGCAGGTGGCGCAGATCGCGGCTAGCAGGTTCGCTACCAATCTCGATCACATAATGGCCGAGATGGCCCTCCTGGACCTGCGGCTCATGGGGCAGGTCCAGGAGCTTAGGCGCCGCCCCTCGGGCCGCCTAGAAGACGACTTCCGGGGCCTGTTCATCTCCGAGGAGCAGATGGACGGTATCCTTTTGGGGATGGCGGCGGGCCGGGAGGCTGACGGGGCGCATGGACAAGCTCCCCTTTCTGCCGCGTCCCGCCAGGAGGAGGAGCTGGCGGCGCGGGTGCGGCGGAGCCTGGAGGAGGGGGCTGACCTGCGGCTGGCCAGGCTGTGCGGCCTGTACGGGCTTTCGGACTTTGAGCGCCGGGTGCTGGTGCTTTGCCTGGCGCCGGAGTTGGACCCGCGCTACGAGACCCTGTACGCCTACCTTCAGGACGACGTGGGCAAGAAGCGGCCTACGGTGGCCCTGGCATTGGCCCTCTTCGGCTCCACCCTGGCCCAGCGGGTGGAGCTGCGCCGGGTCTTTCTGGAGCCTGCGCCCCTGGTGGGCCACGAGCTGGTCCACCTGCACGATGACCCCTACGGCGGGGAGCTGCCCCTGCTGTCGCGCTCTCTGAGCCTGGACCCCCGCGTGGCCGACTACCTGCTGGGGGGCAACTCCCTGGATGCCAGGCTCCAGCCCTGCGCCAGCCTGGTTAGGCAGTCAGTCTCGTGGGAGGCAGTGGTGGCGCCGAACGCCCTGAAGGAGGGGCTGGTGAGGTTGGCGGACAGCCTGAAGGATGCTCGCGGCAGGGTGGTGCAGTTGGTTGGACCAAAGGGGTCGGGCAAGAAGACGGTGGCCTCCGCCCTGAGCTCCAGTCTGGGCAGGCCGCTGCTGTTGGTGGACTGCCGGGGCCTGGTGGCGTCCAGCACATCGCCGAGCAGGCTGGTGGGCCTGGCCTTCCGCGAAGCCCTTCTCCAGGACGCCGTGCTGTGCTGGGAAGACTTCCACGTTCTGCTGGACGGTGATTCTAGCAGCAGGGCCCTGCTGGGCCACTTCACCCGCGAGGCGGCATCGCACCCAGGGCTGACCGTCCTCATCGGAGAGCAGGCTTGGGTGCCGGAGATGGGGATGGTGACGCCCTCCGTCCTCACCGTCCACCTTCCCATGCCGGAGTACCCGGAGCGCAAGCGCCTGTGGGAGGCGAGCCTGAGGGAGCACGGGGTGCAGCTTCCCGACGACCAGGTGGCTGCTCTGGCCGGCAAGTTCCGCTTCACTGGCGGGCAGGTCCGCCAGGTGGTGGCCACGGCCAGGGAGCTGGCCCTGTGGCGCGCCGGCACGCCCGACGCTATGGCGGCCCAGGACCTGTACGAGGCCTCGCGGCTGCACTCCAACCAGAGATTGGCGGCCCTGGCCCACCGCCTGCGGCCGGTGTACTCGTGGGAGGACATGGTCCTGCCAGCGGACCAGAAGGCCCAGCTTCAGGAGATTTGCGGTTA
>DAOUBE010000203.1:0-15126 GCA_034432835.1 Dehalococcoidia bacterium
CCAGTACGGCCATGTGTTCATCGAGGTGGAGCCGGGGCCGGAGGGCTCGGGCATCGTCTTTGAGAACAAGATCGTGGGCGGGGCCATACCCAAGGAGTTCATCCCCGCCGTGGAGGCCGGGGTGAGGGAGGCCGCCGCCAATGGCCCCCTGGCGGGCTACCCGTTGGTGGACCTGATAGTCCGGCTGGTGGACGGCAGCTACCACCCGGTGGACTCCTCGGAGATGGCCTTCAAGGCTGCGGGCTCCATAGCCCTCAAGGAGGCCACCAAGCGCGCCCGCGCCATCCTTCTGGAGCCCATCATGGAGCTGGAGGTGGTGACGCCCGGCGAGTTCCTGGGCGATGTGTTGGCGGACCTGAACTCCAGGAGGACCCAGATAAAGAACATCGAGGGGCAGGAGGGCATACAGGTCATCCGGGCCCTCATCCCCCTGGCGGAGGCCTTCGGCTACGCCACCGTCCTCCGCTCCCTGACCCAGGGCAGGGCCACCTACTCCATGGAGTTCAAGCACTACGGCCCCGTGCCCGAGGGCGTGGCCCAGAAAATCGTCCAAGGAGGGTCCTAGGCCATGGCCAGGGAGAGAATACGGATAATCCTAAAGGCCTTCGACCACAGGAATATAGACCTGTCGGCGCGGCAGATCGTGGAGACGGCGGAGCGCACCGGCGCCGTGGTGGCCGGCCCCATACCCCTGCCCACGCGCATCCGGCGCTTCACCGTTATCCGCTCACCTCACATAGACAAGGACTCGCGAGAGCACTTTGAGATTCGCACCCACAAGCGGTTAATTGATATACTAGAGCCCACCTCAAAGACCATAGACGCCCTCACCCGGCTGAACCTGCCGGCTGGGGTGGACATATCCATCAAGCTGTAGAGTGGACCATGATTAAGGGAATTCTAGGTAAAAAGCTAGGGATGACCCAAATTTTCCTGGAGGACGGGCGGCTGGTGCCCGTAACGGTCATCCAGGCCGGGCCGGTCACCGTCACCCAGGTGAAGACGGCGGTGAAGGACGGCTACGACGGTGTGCAGGTGGGCTTCGAGGAGACCAAGCGGGCCAACCAGCCCATGAAGGGGCACCTGAGGAACAACGGGCCCTTCCGGTACCTTAAGGAGGTGCCCGTGGACCAGTTGGGTGACCTTCAGGTAGGCCAGAAGATAGGCCCGGACATCTTCAAGGCCGGCGAGCTGGTGGATGTGGTAGGTGTCTCCAAGGGCCGCGGCTTCCAGGGCGTGGTGAAGCGCCACGGCTTCCGCGGCGGCCCCCGCACCCACGGCCAGGCCGACCGTACCCGGGCCCCTGGCTCCATAGGCAACAACACCTTCCCGGCCAGGGTGATCAAGGGTAAGCGCATGGCCGGCCACATGGGCGACCAGCGGGTCACCATCCAGAACCTAGAGGTGGTCCGGGTGGACACGGAACGTAACCTGCTGATGCTCAGAGGAGGCGTGCCCGGTGGCCCCAACAGCCTCCTGCTGGTCCGCAAGGCCAAGAAGGCCCGAGGCTAAGGAGAACGGCAGTGGAGCTCCCTATCCGAAATACTAAAGGCGAGGTGGTGGGCAGCCTTGAGGTGAAGGACAGCCTCTTCGGCGCGCCCTTCAACCCCACCGTTGTCCACCAGGCCATGGTGACCTACCAGGCCAACCAGCGTCAGGGCACCCACGATACCAAGACCCGCAGCGAGGTCTCGGGCGGTGGCCGGAAGCCCTGGAGGCAGAAGTACACGGGCCGGGCCCGCCAGGGCAGCATCCGCTCCCCCCAGTGGCGCCACGGCGGCATCGTCTTCGGACCCACTCCCAGGGACCACCGGCTGGAGCTGCCCAAGCGCCTCCGGCACCTGGCCCTGCGCAGCGTCCTTTCGGAAAAGGTGCGGCAGGACAAGCTGCTGGTGGTGGACAGCCTGGAGCTGCCCCAGGCCAAGACCAAGGCCGTGAGCCAGATGCTGGCCGACCTGGGCATAGGCTCCACGGTGCTCCTGGTGACCCGGGACGTCCAGCCTGAGGTGGTGAAGGCCAGCAGGAACCTGGAGAAGGTGTTCACACTGCCTGCCAGGCTACTGAACGCTGGTATCCTCCTGAAGCAGGATACGGTTATAATGACGGTGGACGCTGTCAAGGCAGCGGAGGAGCTCTGGGCGGAAGAGAAACCCAGGAGGCCCGCGGCAGCAGAGGCGAGGGCGTGATGGACCCCTACGCGGTACTGATAAGGCCACACATAACGGAGAAGAGCACCCTCCTCCAGGAGGGGGGCAAGTATATCTTCCACGTGGCGCCCCAGGCCAACAAGGCCCTGGTTAAGCGGGCCGTGGAAGAGGTGTTCAAGGTCAAGGTGGTGGACGTGAACATAGTCAACGTCCACGGCAAGCGAAAGAGGTACGGCCCGCGCCTTGTGGCCCGCAGCGGTAGCAAGAAGGCCATAGTCACCCTGAGGGCCGGGGACAAGATCCAGTTGTTTGAGGGGCTGTAAGATGCCTGTAAAGAAGTTGAAGCCCACGACGCCAGGCACGCGGACCGCGGCCTGGCTGTCCTACGCAGACCTGGACAAGAAGGAGCCAGAGCCTTCCCTTATCCGGCCTGCCAAGAAGCACGCCGGCCGCAACGCTCAGGGCCGGGTCACGGTGCGCCACCGGGGCGGTGGCAACAAGCGCATGTACCGCATCATCGACTTCAAGCGGGACAAGAAGGGCATCCCCGCCAAGGTGGTGGCCAAGGAGTACGATCCTAACCGCTCGGCCCACATAGCCCTGGTGGTCTATGCCGACGGCGAGAAGCGGTATATACTGGCCCCCCAGGGTCTGAACGTGGGTGACCAGGTACAGTCAGGAGAGGGCGCCGATATCAAGGTGGGTAACGCCATTCCCCTGCGGCTCATACCTTCGGGCACCCTGGTCCACAACATAGAGCTGAGTCCGGGCAAGGGCGGCCAGATAGTCCGCTCCGCCGGTTCGGCGGCCCAGGTGCTGGCCAGAGAGGACAAGTACGTGCTGGTCAGATTGCCCTCGGGGGAGATGCGCCGCATCCTGGGCGACTGTTTCGCCACCATCGGCGCGGTGAGCAACCCCGACCACAAGAACGTCAGGCTGGGCAAGGCCGGCAAGATGCGGCACCGGGGGCGGCGCCCCGCGGTGCGAGGCGTGGCCATGAGCCCGCGGGACCACCCCCACGGCGGCGGCGAGGGCCGTTCGCCCATTGGTATGCCCGGCCCCAAGTCGCCCTGGGGGAAGCGTACCCTGGGCAAGAAGACCCGCCGACATAAGAAGCCCGGCAGCCACCTGATCCTGAGCTGGAGGAAGTAGCATGTCCCGGTCCATAAAGAAGGGGCCATACGTTGACCCCAAGCTGGCTAAGAAGGTTCAGGCGGCACGCCAGAGCGACGCCAAGACGGTCATACGCACCTGGAAGCGGGCCTCCATGATCATGCCAGACATGGTGGGGCTTACCATCGCCGTGTATGACGGGCGCCGCCACGTGCCCATATTCATCACCGAGAACATGGTGGGCCACCGGCTGGGGGAGTTCGTCCCCACCCGGACCTTCCGCGGCCACGGCGGCACGGGTGAGAAGGCCGCAGCGCCCCCGAGGCGGTAAACCATGGCAGTAAAGGCAGTAGCCAAAGACATCAGCGTATCTACCAAAAGAGTCAAGCCCATCCTGGAGCTGATCCGGGGCAAGAGGGTGGAAGAAGCCCTGAGTATTCTTTCTTTCCAGCCTTCACCCTGGGCCAGGACAGTGGCCAAGGTAGTGGAGTCGGCGGCGGCCAACGCCGAGAATAACCTGATGCTGGACCCGGACCGGCTGGTCATCGTCAGGGCCTACGCCGATACCGCGGGAGGGCTGGACAGGTTCCAACCCCACGCCCGGGGCCGGGTTGGCCGCATCTTCAAGCGCTTTAGCCACATCACCATTGAGGTGGACGAGGAGGCATCCTAAGTGGGACATAAGACCCATCCCATCGGGTTCCGACTGGGCATCATCAAGGACTGGAAGACCCACTGGTTTGCCCCCAAGGGTAAGAACTACCGGGAGCTGGCCCTGGAGGACCTGCGGATACGGGAAGCCGTCCGTAAGGAGTACTCCCAGTTCTCCGACGCCGGCATATCCCGGGTGGAGATAGACCGGGAGCCCCACAACGTGGTGGTGAACATCTACTCCGCTCGCCCGGGAATCCTCATCGGAAGGGATGGGGAGCGGGTAAAGCGCCTGAGGAGCACCATAGAGGAGCTGACCAAGAAGCGCATCCAGCTAAACGTGCTGGAGGTAAACCAGCCGGAGCTGGACGCCTACCTGGTGGCGAGGAATATCGCCGACCAGTTGGAGAAGCGGGTGTCCCACCGCAGGGCCATGCGCCAGGCAGCCCAAAGGGCCATCCAGGCAGGTGCCCTGGGCATCAAGATCATCGTCAGCGGGCGCATCGGCGGAGCGGAGATAGCCCGTCGAGAGAAGCTCATGGAGGGCCGGGTGCCCCTGCACACCCTGCGGGCGGACGTGGACTTCGGCGTCGCTGAAGCCCTCACCGTCATGGGGCGTATCGGGGTCAAGGTGTGGATATACCGGGGCGAGGTACGAGCCGCCCGACCCGAGGAGCGGACCGAGGAGATGGAGACCATCGAGGTGAGGGTGCCCAGCGAGGAGGAAGACGAGGATGCAGCAGCCCAAGAGGGTTAAGTACCGCAAGATGCACCGCGGCCGCAGGAAGGGCATTGCCACCTCCGGCAATATGGTGACCTTCGGAGAGTACGGGCTGAAGAGCCTGGAGCCCTTCTGGCTCACGGCACGGCAGATAGAGGCAGCAAGGGTCGCCATCAGCCGGAGCCTGCGCAAGGGCGGCAAGATGTGGATACGGGTCTTCAGCGATAAGCCTGTGACCAAGAAGCCCGCCGAGACCCGTCAGGGTGGCGGCAAGGGCAACGTTGACCACTGGGTGGCCGTGGTAAAGCCGGGCCGCATCCTGTTCGAGATATCCGGCGTGGACCGGGAGACGGCCCTGGAGGCCCTCCGGGTGGCCTCCCAGAAGCTGCCCATCGCTACCAAGGTGGTGGAGCGGGACCAGATAGCCGCGGCCGCCAACCAGGGAGGGCAGTAAGGTGCGCGCTAGCGAGGTGCGGGCGCTGAAGGACGAGCAGCTCCTGGAGGAGCTGGATAACGCCCAGCGAGAGCTGATGAACCTGCGTTTCCAGTTGGCCACCAGGCAGCTCCAGAACACCAGCGCCCTGGGTAAGACAAGGAAGAAGATAGCCAGGATCAAGACCGTCATTAGAGAGCGAGGGCTGAGCGAGAGCTAACATGGCCAGGGAGAGGCGAAAGGTCCGCATAGGGCGCGTCATAGGCGACAAGATGGCCAAGACGGTGGTGGTGGCTGTGGAGTGGCGCCGCCCCCACCCCATCTACGGCAAGCCTATGCGCCGCGTCAGTAAGCTGTACGCCCACGACGAGCAGGACCAGGCCCGCGAGGGGGACCTGGTGAAGGTGGAGGAGACCCGCCCTCTCTCCAGGCTTAAGCGATGGCGCATCATAGAGATCCTGGAGCGAGGCCAGGTGCCTGAGGTGAAGCCCGGCGAGGTGGACCGGGAGCTCCTGGTGGGAGCCAGGAGGGAGGAAGCCCCCGCCAGCCAGCATGAGGAGGCCCAGCCCTCTCCCCAGGTAGAAGACTCCGCCTCGCCCTCTAAGAGCACGGAGGAAAGTGCCCAGCAATGATCCAGCGATATACCAGACTGGTGGTGGCCGACAACACCGGTGCCCGCGAGATTATGTGCATCAACATCCCGGGCAGCAGCTACAAGCGTTACGCCGCCATCGGAGACGTCATCGTGGGCTCGGTGAAGGACGCAACGCCCGGCGCTCCAGTGAAGAAGGGCGACGTGGTCAGGGCGGTCATTGTGCGCCAGGCCCGGCCCCTGAAGCGGTCCGATGGGACCACCCTGCGCTTTGACGATAACGCGGCGGTCATCCTCAGCGATAAGCAGAACCCTAGGGGCAGCCGCATCTTCGGGCCCGTGGCCCGGGAGCTGCGGGACAAGGGGTTCACCCGCATCGTGTCCCTGGCCCCGGAGGTGGTGTAGCCATGGAAGTGCGCAAGAACGACACCGTAAGGGTGATAGCTGGCAAGGACCGGGGCAAGCAGGGCAAGGTTATCCAGTCCCTCCCCAGGGAGCAGCGGGTGGTGGTGGAGGGGGTGAACCTGATCAAGCGCCACGCCAAGGCCAGGCCGGGTATCCGGCAGGCGGGCATTGTCCAGAGGGAGGCGCCCATCCACGTCTCCAACGTCATGTTGGTGTGCAGCAAGTGTGGCAAGGCCACCAGGATCAGGCACACCACCCTGGACGACGGCAGGAAGGTACGAGTATGCCTGAAGTGCGGCGAGACAATAGACTAGAGGAGAAGAAGGGGACCCAGGCCAAGGGAAAGGGCTCCGCCCCGCAGGGCGGCGGAAGGCGCGCCAAGGCCGCGGAGAAGCCCGCCCCAGAGGCTGCGCCGGCGGCACCCCCACAGCCCAAGGAGCCCCCTAGGCTGTTGAAGAGGTACCGCGAAGAGGTGGTCCCCGCCCTCATGGCCGAGTTCGGGTACCGCAACCCCATGGAGGTCCCAAAGGTCTCCAAGGTAGTGCTCAACATCGGCCTGGGAGAGGCGGTGAACAACCCCAGGGCTGTGGAGAGCGCCGCCCGGGACCTTGCGGTCATCGCGGGACAGAAGCCCGTGGTCACCAAGGCCCGCAAGTCCATCGCCGGCTTCAAGCTCAGGGTGGGCACCCCCATCGGGGTATCGGTGACCGTGCGGGGAGCCCGGATGTACCACCTGCTGGACAGGCTGTTCAACGCTGTGCTGCCCCGCATACGGGACTTCCGCGGGGTGCCGCGGGACAGCTTCGACGGCCAGGGCAATTACTCCCTGGGCCTCCGAGAGCAGATCATATTCCCGGAGGTCGAGTACACCCAGATCGACCGTATCAGGGGCCTTCAGATAACCATAGTGACCACAGCTAAGCGCGACGAGCACGCCCGGCGGCTGCTGGAGCTGCTGGGAATGCCCTTCACCCGCCAGAGTTGAGGTAGCAGGCGATGGCTAGAAAAGCTAAAATAGAAAAGTGGAAGCGTCCCCCCAAGTTCAAGGTCCAGTTCCACAACCGGTGTCACCGGTGCGGAAGGCCCAGGGCATACTTTCGCTATTTCGGCATGTGCCGTATTTGCTTCCGCGAGCTGGCTCTGAGGGGTGAGCTTCCCGGCGTCCGAAAATCTAGCTGGTAGCGTTCAGGAGCCGTCTAGGTTATGACTACTGTAGTAAGCGACCCGATAGCCGACATGTTGACCAGGATACGGAACGCCCTGTCGGTGCACCACGACAGCGTGACGGTGCCCACCTCCAAGACCAAGGTGGCCATCGCCAAGATCCTGAAGGAGGAGGGGTTCATCCGCAACTACGAGGTGCTGAAGGGTGACCCTCAGCCCATGCTGCGCATCTACCTGAAGTACCTGGAGAACCGGGAGCCGGCTATCCACGGGTTGAAGCGGGTGAGCAAGCCAGGGCTGCGGGTCTATGTGGGCAAGGGGGAGATCCCTAGGGTGTACGGTGGCCTGGGCATATCCGTCCTGTCCACCCCCCAGGGGATCATAACCGGACAGGAGGCCTGGCGCCGAGGCGTCGGCGGGGAGCTGCTGTGCCATGTCTGGTAGTGTAGCTGAGAAGAGCAAGGGAAGGACCCTATCCCGCATAGGGCGGAGGCCCATTGTGGTCCCACCCGGGGTAAAGGTGGAGGTGGCCTCGGGCCAGGTGGTGGTCCAGGGACCCAAGGGAAAGATAGTCCAGCCCATCCACCCGGACATGACTGTTACCCTGGAAGGGAACGTCATCACCGTGATGCCCCCCGTCCTGGACAACGCCCACCAGGCGCTGCACGGGCTTACCCATA
Organism: Dehalococcoidia bacterium; assembly: GCA_034432835.1. Classification (GTDB taxonomy): domain Bacteria; phylum Chloroflexota; class Dehalococcoidia; order Lucifugimonadales; family DAOUBE01; genus DAOUBE01. The sequence goes on from DAOUBE010000203.1 coordinate 7,907, forward strand.
GGCTCATCTCCAACGCCATCACCGGCGTCACCCAGGGCTACAGGAAGACCTTGGAGCTGATGGGCATAGGTTACCGTGTCCAGCAGTCCGGCAAGGGTATTGTACTTAACGTGGGATTATCCCACTCGGTAGAGATACAGCCCATGGAGGGCATCACTCTATCGGTGGAGGGCAACAACCGGATCCATGTGGACGGCATAGACAAGCAGCGAGTGGGTGAGATGGCGGCCATGATCCGACGGGTGAGGCCGCCCAACCCCTACAAGGAGAAGGGCATCCGGTACATCGACGAAAAGATACGGCTGAAGCCTGGCAAGGCCGCAGGACGGAAGGCCTAGCCGTGGGGTCAGCATTCCCTGGAGGTAAGTGATCCATGCCTAGTAGTAGAACGCCGCGCCAGCTAAGACTGGCGCGCCACCGCCGGGTCCGCAAGAAGGTCACTGGGACACCCCAGCGGCCCAGGCTTTCTGTGTTCCGGAGCCTTAACCACATCTACGCCCAGGTGGTGGACGATAGCCAGGGCCGCACCCTGGTGGCAGCCTCCAGCCTGGAGCCCGAGGTGAGGGCCAGCAAGAACGGGGCCAGCAAGAGTGACGTGGCCAAGCGGGTGGGCAGCCTCATCGCCCAGCGGGCTTTGGAGAAGGGGATTAAGCAGGTGGTGTTCGACCGTGGCGGCTTCAAGTACCACGGCCGAGTGAAGAGCCTGGCCGACGCAGCAAGAGAGGGAGGTCTGGACTTCTAGAGCATGGTTACTTTAGCAACGCGCCCTCTACGGATAGACCCGGCAACTCTAAACCTGAACGAGAAGGTGGTCCACACCCGGCGTGTGGCCAAGGTGGTCCAGGGAGGGCGCAACCTGCGGTTCAACGCCCTTGTGGTGGTGGGCGACGGTCAGGGGACCGTGGGCGCCGGCCTGGGTAAGGCGGCTGCCATACCCGACGCCGTGCGCAAGGGGGGAGCCCAAGCCCGTAAGCAGCTTATCAAGGTGCCCCTCAAGGGGAGCACCATCCCCCACGAAGTCGTAGGGCAGTTCGGGGCCTCCTACATCATCCTCAAGCCCGCGCCCCCGGGAACGGGTATCATCGCTGCCGGCGCCGTCAGGGCTGTCATGGACCTGGCCGGGATTCGGGACGTGGTCACCAAGTCCCTGGGCTCCCGCAACCCCATCAACGTGGTGAAGGCCACCCTCATCGCTCTGGAATCCCTGTCTGACCCCGCCACGGCCATCGCAGTGCGGAAGGGCACCGCCACTCCCACGGTCGCCTCCAGTGGGGCCCAGGCTAGCTAGCAGGACGAGTGGTGAGCACAATGGCACGCCTGAAGATCACTTGGATTAAAAGCGTCATCGGGTACAACCAGCACCAGCGCAGCGTCATAAAGGCGCTGGGCCTGCGCCGGCTGCACCATACTGTGGTGCACCAGGATACACCCACCATTAGGGGCATGTTAAAGAAGGTGCCTCACCTGGTGCGGGTGGAGACCCTGTCAGAGGACGGGCAGGAAAGGAAGTCGTCATGATGGAACACCAGGTCCGGCCACCCGCGGGGGCCCGCCACCCAAGGAAGAGGGTAGGGCGGGGAGACTCCAGCGGGCACGGCAGCTACTCAGGGAGGGGCATAAAGGGCCAAAAGGCCCGCTCAGGGAAGGGGCCCCGGCCTGGCTTCGAAGGCGGCCAGCTCCCCCTGGTCAAGGCCCTGCCGGAGAAGCGGGGCTTTTTCAACCTTTTCAGGACCCAGTACGCCGTGGTCAATCTGCGCTCCTTGGAGCGCTTCCCCGCTGGTACCAGGGTCACGCCGGAGACCCTACAGGCCGCCGGCCTGATCAAGGACCTCAAGCAACCTGTCAAGGTGCTGGGGGACGGTGAGCTGACCAGGGGGCTGACGGTGGTAGCCCACCGTTTCTCCCAGTCGGCCCGGGAGAAGATCCAGGCCGCCGGCGGCACCGTGGAGGAGTTGAGCAGTTGAGAGCCACCCAGGAAGCCACCCAACGGCCCCGGCTGCTACAGGCCGCCATAGATGCCTTCCGCGTCCCTGACCTGCGGGTGAAGATCCTGTTCACCTTTGCCATGCTGGTCATCTACCGGTTTGTGGCCCACGTGCCCATACCTGGGGTGGACAGGTTCGCCCTGGAGCGCCTGTTCCAGAGCGCGGACCTGGGGCAGGTCCTGGGGTTCCTGAACATCTTCAGCGGCGGGGCGCTGCAGAACATGAGTGTGGCCTCCCTGGGCGTCTATCCCTACATCACTTCCTCCATCATCATGCAGCTTCTGGTGCCTGTAATACCCCAGCTCAGGCAGCTCTCCAAGGAAGGGGAGATGGGACGGCAGAGGCTGAACCGCATCGTCCACTGGTTCACGGTGCCCATAGCCATGGCCCAGGCGTACGGCCAGCTCGCCCTGCTCCAGCAGGCCGGGGTGGTCACTAACATCGGCCTGTGGGGCGATGCCCTGCTGCCTACCCTGGCGGCGGTTATGTCCATGGCCGCTGGCACCCTGTTCCTGGTCTGGTTAGGAGAGCTGATAACGGAGCGGGGGATCGGCAACGGCATCTCCCTGATCATCTTCGCTGGCATAGTGGCCTCGCTGCCCCGGATAATCAGCCAGGGCTTCCTGGAGAGGAACAACCCAGGCGGGGTGCTCCTCTTCGCGGTCATTGGCGTGGCCATGATATATCTCATCGTCTTGTTCAACGAAGCCCACCGTCGGGTCCCTGTGCAGTACGGTCGGAGCATCTTCCGCGGCGGCAGGGAGTACCGGCAGACGGGCTCCACTTACATACCGTTGAGGGTGAACTCGGCGGGCATGATACCCCTGATATTCGCCTTCTCCATAATGATTCTGCCCTCAACGGTCGGGACGTATCTGGCGTACAGCACAGGGTTCGTGGGGACGGTGGCAAACTTCTTTGTCCGGGCCTTCAGCCCCAACTCTGGCCTCTACTGGCTGCTGACCTTCATCCTGGTGGTGATTTTCACCTTCTTCTACACCCTGGTGATATTCCAGCAGCAGAACCTGGCCGAGAGTCTTCAGAAGAACGGCGGGTTCATCCCTGGCATAAGGCCAGGCAAGCCCACCCAGGACTACCTGAACCGAGTCATCATCCGCATAACCTGGGGGGGAGCCTTCTTCCTGGGACTCATCGCCATTATGCCCTTTGTCGCCTCCAGCATAACCAACGTGCAGGCGGTGCAGCTCAGCAGCACCAGCCTCCTCATACTGGTGGGCGTGGCCCTGGACACCCTGCGCCAGCTCGAGGCCCAGCTCCTGATGCGCCAGTACGAAGGATTCTTACGTTAAAGGGGTTGCGTGAAACGCAGGATTGTCCTTCTTGGACCTCCGGGTGCTGGGAAGGGCACCCAGGCCAAGCTCCTCGCGGAACGCTTGGGAATGGTCCACATATCCTCTGGTGACCTGTTCCGGCAACATCAGGAAAGAGGTACGGCCCTGGGCCTGGAAGCCCAGGCGTACATGAGGAAAGGCAGGCTGGTGCCCGATGAGATCACCATCGCCATGGTCATCGGGAAGCTCCTGTCTCTCGATGGCGGCCAGGGTTACCTGCTGGACGGCTTCCCTCGAAACGTGGTCCAGGCAGAGGCCCTGGACGAAAAGCTCCAGGACAAGGAGCTGGCGGTACAGCGGGTCCTCTACCTTAGGGTGCCAGAGGAGGAGACCATCCGCCGGTTGAGCAAGCGGCTGGTGTGCCGCAGGTGTCAGGATGTGTACCACCTGGACAACTCGCCGCCCAAGGTACCCGGTGTGTGTGACCAGTGCGGCGGGGAGCTGTACAGGCGGGAGGATGACAGGCCCGAAGCCCTGGCCGAGCGGCTCCGGGTGTACCACTCCCAGACGGCGCCCCTGGTGGACTACTACAGGAAGCAAGGCCGCCTGGTGGAGGTCAACGGCCTGGACGGCGTGGAAGAGGTGCATGCCAGGCTGGTAAAGGCCCTGCAGTGCGACGGTGGGATTGCTTAGCACTTAATCGTTATCGTACAATGTGTAACGGGAATGAGCAGGACTATTAGAACAGCTTCCAACTCGGCGCCGCCCTACACCGGAGGCGCTACCCTGAAGTCGTCCCGCGAGCTGGAGCTCATGCGTCAGGCGGGGCGTATAGTGGGCCAGACCCTGGCCCTGCTCAGGGACTCGGTGAGGCCGGGAATGGAGACCCGGGAGCTGGACGCCATGGCCAACCGGGAGATCCGGCGGCTGGGAGGCAAGCCCGTCTTCAAGGGCTACCGCGGATTTCCCGCCACCATTTGCACCTCCCTCAACGAGGAGATCGTCCACGGCATACCGGGGCCCCGGGTGCTGAAGGAGGGGGACCTGGTGAAACTGGATGTGGGAGCCAGCGTGGAGGGGTACATCGGGGACGCCGCCATAACGGTGGGGGTGGGCAAGATTAGCCCCCAGGCCCAGAAGCTGATAGAGGTCACCTACCAGTCGCTGCTCAAGGGCATCCAGGCCGCCAGGGACGGTGCCCATGTGGGTGACATCGGGGCGGCCATACAGGAGTATGTGGAGTCCCACGGCTTCAGCGTGGTGCGAGAGTACGTTGGGCACGGCGTGGGGCGGTTCCTTCACGAGGAGCCCCAGATACCCAACTACGGCTCCCGGGGGATGGGCCCCATCCTGCGCAAGGGAATGACCATAGCCATTGAGCCTATGGTCAACCTAGGGCACTGGAAGACAAGATTGATGGACGACCAATGGACGGTGGTCACCGAGGATGGAAGCCTCTCCGCCCACTTCGAGCACACCATCGCCATCACCGATGGTGAGCCTGAGATTCTAACCAGGCACGAGGACTATTAAGCGTTAGTATGCCAAAGAAGGAGACCATAGAGGTAGAAGGGACGGTCAAGGAGGCCTTGCCTAACGCTGTGTTCCGTGTGGAGCTGGCCAACGGCCACGAAGTGCTGGCGCACGTTTCGGGCAAGATCCGCCTCCGGTACATCAGGGTGACGCCAGGGGACAAGGTCCTGGTGGAGCTGTCTCCCTATGACCTGACGCGAGGGCGCATAACCTGGAGGTTCCGTTAGGATACGACGATGAGGGTAAGAGCTTCTGTCAAGCCACGCTGTGACAAGTGCAGAGTGATCCGGCGCAAGGGTATTGTGCGCATCATCTGCCAGAACCCCAAGCACGCCCAACGCCAGGGCTAGGGCCGGAGGTGTGATATGGCACGTATCGCGGGAGTTGACGTACCAGACAACAAGCGGCTGGAGATAGGCTTGCGTCGCATCTACGGCATCGGCCCGGCGCTGGCTAAAGAGGTGGCCGCCAAAGCGGGGATCGAGGGGAACCCCCGGCTGAGCGAGCTCTCCCAGGAGCAGCTTGACCGTGTCCGGGAGATTATAGACAAAGAGTACAAGGTGGAGGGTGACCTGCGGCGAGAGGTGAACATGAACATCCGCCGCCTGATAGACATAGGCAGCTACAGAGGTCTCCGCCACCGCCGGGGCCTCCCTGTTCGAGGCCAGAGGACCCGGACCAACGCACGCACCCGGAAGGGGCCGAGGAAGACTGTGGCCGGTCGCGGCCGCCGCACCGGGGCCAAGAAGTAGGCCTTGAAAACCTAAGGAGCAAATATGCCAAGACAGAGATCAAGAAGACGGGAGAGGAAGTTCGTTCCTCAGGGCAGGGCGTACATTCACTCCACCTTCAACAACACGGTGGTAACCATCACCGACAGCCAGGGGAATGTCCTTGGCTGGTCCAGTGCCGGCGCCGTTGGCTTCTCCGGCTCCCGCAAGGGGACAGCCTTCGCCGCCCAGCGGGCCGCAGAGACGGCGGCCCGCAAGGGCATGGAGCACGGCCTCCGGCAAGTGGATGTATTTATTAAAGGGCCCGGCGCTGGCCGGGAGGCCGCTATCCGCTCTCTCCAGGCCTCCGGGCTGGTCATCACCAGCATAAGGGATGTCACCCCCATCCCCCATAACGGCTGCCGGCCCCCCAAGCGCAGAAGGGTGTAAGAAGGAAGAGGTCTATGGGACGATATACAGGTCCAGTTTGCAGGCTTTGCCGCAGGGCCGGCGAGAAGCTGTTCCTGAAAGGGGAGCGGTGCTTCACCCCCAAGTGCGCCATCGAGCGCCGCCGCCAGGCCCCTGGCATGCACGTATCTTTCCGAAGAAGGCTGTCCGACCGGGGCATCCAGCTCCGGGAAAAGCAGAAGGTCCGCTATATCTACGGCATCATGGAGGAGCAACTCCAGAAGTACATGGCCGAGGCCTTCGCCCATCCAGGGGTTACTGGCGCCTACCTTATGCAGCAACTGGAGCGCCGGCTGGACAATGTGGTGTACCGTCTGGGCTTCGCCCAGTCGCGCAACCAGGCCAGACAGCTAGTGCGCCACGGCCACATAACCGTGAACGGCAAGAAGGTCAGCGTACCCTCCTACCAGGTCAAGGCCGGGGACCTCATCGGCTGGAAGGAGTCCAGCAAGAACGAGGACTTCTTCAAGGAGCTGGTCCAGGAAGGCATAGGCCGACGCCCTGTCCCCGCCTGGCTTGCCCTGAATACCGATAAGATGGAGGGCCGAGTAGTCCGCCTGCCTGAAGAGGAGGACGTGGACACCGATGTAGAGTCCCGCCTTATCGTTGAGTACTACTCGAGGTAGTGTGAACCATGCTGGACAGCTTTACTTCCCCCATTGGAACAACAACGCTAAGTAACAACGAGGCGCCACCCGAGCCCCAGATCGCCGTCCTTGAGGCGTCGGACACCTACGGCAAGTTCACCGTGGAGCCTCTGAAGCAGGGCTACGGCACAACCATAGGCAACCCCCTCCGCCGGGTCCTCCTGGGCTCTATCCCAGGGACGGCGGTGACCTGGGTGAAGATAGACGGGGTACTGCACGAGTACTCCACCATCCCCCACGTCAAGGAGGAGGTGGTGGAGCTATTGCTGAACATCAAGGGCATCCGTATCCGCTCCCTGAGCGGCAGGCCCGGCAAGATGCGCCTGGAGATATCGGGTGAAGGGCAGGTATGCGCTGGCGACATCGCCACCTCCGCCGACTTCGAGATAGTGAACCCGGAGCTGCACCTGGCCAGCCTTCAGAGCCGGGACGCCCGGCTTTCGGTGGAGTTCAACGTGGAGCAGGGCGAGGGCTACCGTCCCGCCACCCAGGGCAACGGCCTGCCCGTGGGGGTCCTGCCAGTGGACGCCATCTTCAGCCCTGTGCAGAAGGTGAACTACACCGTGGAGCCTACCCGAGTAGGGC
>DAOUBE010000204.1:0-7628 GCA_034432835.1 Dehalococcoidia bacterium
CACCACCCAGAACTGGTCCCTAAAATAGCCCGACTGTCTCATATGTACTGAACCAGTACAACCGATTGACAAAACATTCACAAAGTAATAAACTGAGTGCCTGCTCTGTTTAGCCTTGCTCTCTTACCGCTGTAAATCGTAGGGAGTCAAGGAGAGTGGGCACTTTCATTTTCCGTCCTTGGGGAGGAGGGGTCCATGGTCAGCAACCACGACGAGGCAAAAGAGTACGCTTTACGACTGGCCAAAGAGAACGACGTCAAGTTCATACGCCTCTGGTTCACTGACATACTAGGCAACCTTAAGGGCTTCGCCATCACCGTGGAGGAGCTGGAGGACGCCCTTACCCGGGGCGTCGGCTTCGACGGTTCGTCAGTGGAGGGGTTCGCCCGCATCGACGAGAGCGATATGATCGCCATGCCCGACCCGTCCACCTTCCGCATCCTGCCCTGGCGGCCCCGCCAGAACGCCGTGGGCCGCATGTTCTGCGACATCCTCACCCCCGACGGCAAGCCCTTCGAGGGCGACCCCCGTTTCGTCCTCAAGCGCAACGTCTCCCGGGCCAGGGAGATGGGATTCACCTTCTATGTGGGCCCGGAGCTAGAGTACTTCTACTTCAAGAGCCCAACCGCCCCCGAGGGGCTGGACCAGGGTGGTTACTTTGACCAGATCCCTATGGAGGTCGCCAGCGACCTGCGCCGCGATACCGTCCTCATGCTCTCGGAGGTCGGCATACCCGTCAAGTACTCCCACCACGAGGTGGCCCCCAGCCAGCATGAGATCGACCTCCAGTACACCGACGCCGTGACCATGGCCGACAACGTCATGACCGCCAAGCTGGTCATCAAAGAGGTGGCCCTTCAGCACGGCGTCTATGCCAGCTTCATGCCCAAGCCCGTGGCCACCATCAACGGCTCCGGCATGCACGTCCACCAGTCCCTGTTCAGCGGCGGCCGCAACGCCTTCTACGACCCCAAGGACCCCTGGAAGCTCTCCCGCACCGCCCGCCTCTACCTGGCCGGCCTGGCCAGGCACGCCCCAGAGATCACCCTGGTCACCAACCAGTGGGTCAACTCCTACAAGCGCCTGGTACCGGGCTACGAGGCCCCGGTGTACGTCTCCTGGGCACGCATCAACCGCTCCGACCTCATCCGCATCCCCGCCTACAGGCCGGGGCGCGAGGACTCTATTCGCGTGGAGTACCGCGCCCCAGATCCCGCCTGCAACCCCTACCTGGCCTTCAGCGTCATGCTGGCCGCTGGCCTGGCCGGCATCATCAACGAATACGAGGTCCCCGACCCCGTTGAGGCCAACGTGTACGATATGTCCGAGGAGGAGCGCCAGCAGAGGGGTATCCGTACCCTCCCCGGTAGCCTTCTGGAGGCCATACAGCTTGCGGAGAAGAGCGACCTGGTACGGGAAGCCCTGGGAGACCACGTCTTCAACATCTTCATCCAGAACAAGAAGATCGAATGGGACAGGTACCGTGCCCACGTCACAGACTACGAGATAAAGCGGTACCTTCCCATACTCTAGCCGCCGGCCACTCCATCCTTGCCAGTCCCATGTCGAAAGATCCCAGTGTGGCGTGTTCGGCTTCAATAACACCTTGAGAGAAGGGGGCTATGGCGAAAACAGTTAATACAGCCACCGTTGCGGAACACTCCGCACTGCGGATGGCGCTGCAACAGTTCGATAACGTCGCAGACAGGCTGGGCCTGGACAACGGCCTTCGCCAGTTTGTACGGAACTCCAAAAGAGACCTGACAGTGCATTTCCCAGTGAAGATGGATGATGGCTCTGTGAAGGTGTTCACCGGCTACAGGGTGCAGCATAACCTGGCCCGGGGACCCGCCAAAGGGGGCATCCGCTACGCTCCAGAGGTAACCCTGGACGAGGTGAAGGCCCTGGCCATGTGGATGACCTGGAAGTGCGCCGTGGTAGGCATACCCTACGGTGGTGCCAAGGGAGGGGTAGCCTGTAACCCCAAGGCCCTGTCCCTCACCGAGTTAGAGCGCCTCACCCGCAGGTACGCCGCCGAAATCTCCATTATCATCGGCCCGGAGAAGGATATCCCCGCTCCAGATATCGGCACCAACGAACAGGTCATGGCCTGGATCATGGACACCGTCAGCATGCACGCGGGTTACTCCGTCCCGGGGGTGGTCACGGGGAAGCCCATCAGCGTGGGGGGCACCCTGGGCCGAAAAGAGGCCACCGGGCGGGGCGTCTCCATCGCCGCCAGGGAAGCCGCCGCCCATCTGGGCATATCCCTGGAGGGGGCAAAGGTGGTGGTCCAGGGGTTCGGCAACGTGGGCTACTACTCCGCCCGCTTCCTGGCCGATATGGGCGCCACCGTGGTGGCGGTGAGCGACTCCTCGGGCGGCGTGTACAACCCTCGGGGCCTGGACCTGGAAGCCGTGGCCAAGGTCCGCAACGAGACCGGGAGCTGCCAGAACTACCGCGATGCCGATAAGATTACCAACAAGGAGCTCCTAGAACTCCACTGCCACATCCTGGTCCCTGCCGCCGTGGAAGGGCAGATCACCGAGGCCAACGCGGCCAGAATAAAGGCGCGCCTCATTGTGGAAGGTGCCAACGGGCCCACCACCCCCGAGGCCGACGCCATCCTGGAAAACCAAGGGGTCTTGGTGGTCCCTGACATCCTTGCGAACGCCGGCGGGGTTTTAGTATCCTATTTCGAATGGGTCCAAGACCTTCAGTACCACTTCTGGAGCAATGAGGAGATAAAACAGAAGACCGAACAGGTCATGCAGCGCAGCTTCCAGGAAGTCCTCGCCTGGTCTCAAAAGCGCAAAACGTCCCTTCGCACCGCCTCTCTAGAGCTTGCCGTTAGCCGAGTGGTTGACGCCATCAAGCTTAGAGGAATTTATCCGTGACCTAAGTACTCCTGGTAGGGTGAGCGATATGAACGATAACTATTTACCCCATCTGGCCGCAGAGAAAGACAGCTGTGGAACAGGTTTTGTAGCCCAGATATCCGGCCAGGCCAGCCACTCCATCCTGAAGATGGCCCTGGCCTCCGTGGTGAACCTCACCCACAGGGGCGCCGTGAGCGCCGACGCCAAGACCGGCGACGGCGCAGGTGTGCTCACCCAGATCCCCCAGCGACTGTTCGCCAGGGAGCTGGCTGCCATGGGACATCGCTCCCCCAAGCCCGGAGACCTGGCCGTGGGCGTGTTCTTCCTCCCCCTCAAGGACCTGGAGGCCAGGAAGCGCGCCCAGGCCATAACCGAAGAGGTCCTGGCCCACTACAGACTCACCTTCTTTGGCTGGCGGGACGTGCCCGTCCAGCAGTCGGCCCTGGGTGATCTCTCTTCCAGGACCGCCCCCTTCATCCGCCACCTGCTGGTGGGCCGGCCTCAGGCCATGGACCCCCAGGTGTACACCCGCACCCTCTACCTGGCACGTAAGGAGGTGGAGGCCCGTGCCAAGAAAGAAGGCATCAAGGGCCTCTACATCCCTTCCTTCTCCAACAAGACCATCGTGTACAAGGGGATGCTGGTGGCCCCCCAACTGGAGCGCTTCTACCTGGACCTCCAGGACCCGGACTATGAGACGGCCCTGGCTGTATTCCACCAGCGCTACAGCACCAACACCTTCCCCAACTGGTTCCTGGCCCAGCCCTTCCGCTTCCTGGCCCACAACGGAGAGATCAACACCCTACAGGGCAACTGCAACTGGATACGGGCCAAGGAGCCGGAGCTGCGCTCCGAGCTGTGGGGCCAGGACGTGAAGAAGCTGGTCCCCATCATCCAGGAGGGGGGATCCGACTCCGCCGCCCTGGACAACGTGCTGGAGGCCATCGTCCTCTCTGGCCGGGACATCCTCCACGCCATGACCATGCTCATCCCCGAAGCGTGGGAGAACATGCCCAACCTGGACCCCCAATGGAAGGCCTTCTACGCCTACCACGCCTGCATCACCGAGCCCTGGGATGGCCCCGCCGCCATCGCCTTCAGTGACGGCACCGTGGTGGCCGCCACCCTGGACCGCAACGGCCTCCGCCCCGCCCGCTACAAGATCACCGACGACGGCATCGTCTCCATGGCGTCGGAGGTGGGCGTCATAGAACTGGACGACGCCCACGTGGTGGAGAAGGGAAGGCTGGGCCCCGGCCAGATGATCGCCGTGGATACCGCCAGCCATAGGGTTTACAAAAACAGCGAGATTAAAGACAAGCTGGCCAAGAGCCGCCCCTACGGCGAGTGGCTGGAGCGTCACCTGTTCCCACTATCTCGTGCCGTCCAGCGGGTGGATGGCACGGCCATCCAGCCCCAGCGCCCCGACCTGAAGGTCCAGCGCGTCTTCGGCATGACCACAGAGGAGGTGAACCTGCTCATCTCCCCCATGGCCATGGAGAAGAAGGAGCCCACCGGCTCCATGGGTGATGATACCCCCCTGGCGGTCCTGGCCACCACACCCCGCCTGCTGTACAGCTACTTCAAGCAGAAGTTCGCTCAGGTGACCAACCCGCCCATAGACTACCTGCGCGAGTTCATCGTCATGTCCCTGCACACCTATCTGGGGCCTCGCAAGAGCCTCCTGGAGGAGACCCCGGAGCACGCCAGGCAGGTGTTCAACCCCAGCCCCATCCTCCTGGACAACGAACTTCAGGCCCTCAAAGACCTGACGGAGCCCCCCTTCCACAGCCGGGTCATACCCTGCCTGTTCCCTGTCAGCCAAGGCCCCAGCGGCCTCAAGCCTGCCCTAGACCGCGTGTGTCAGGAGGCCAGCCGGGCCGTGGACCAAGGCGCCTCCATCCTCATCCTCAGCGACCGCGGCGTTGACCAGGAGCACGCCCCCATACCCATGCTCCTGGCCGTGGGCGCCGTGCACCACTACCTCATCCGCCAGGGCAAGCGTATGCAGTGCAGCATCGTGGCGGAGACTGGAGAGGCCCGGGAGATGCACCAGATTGCCTGTCTCATCGGCTACGGGGCCAGCGCTGTCAACCCCTACATGGGCTTCCAGGCGGTGCGCGCCCTGGTGGAGGACGCCCACTCCAACACCATGAACCTACCCCTGGACAAGGCCATCGAGAACTACAAGGGCACCTTGGAGAAGCAGATTCTTAAGATCATGTCCAAGATGGGCATCTCCGCTGTCAGCGGCTACCAGGGCGCCCAGATCTTCGAGGTGCTGGGCATAGGCAAGGAGGTGGTGGACACCTGCTTTGCCGGCACCCCCTCTCAGATCGGCGGCCTGGGCTTCGAGGCCATTGCCAAAGAGGCCCTGGAACGCCACCGCCGAGCCTTCCAGGAGCCCAAAGACAAGCTGGACGACTACGGCTACTTCCGTTACCGCCGCGACGGTGAGCCCCACGCCAACAACCCCATCATCGTCAAGGCCCTGAACAAGGCCTCCGTCTCCGGCAACTGGGAGGACTACAAGGCTTACCTGGCCCTCCTGGACACCCTGCCCCCCATTTACGTCCGAGACCTGCTGGACTTCAAGCCCATGGGCGATCCCGTACCCCTGGAGGAGGTGGAGCCGGCCAAGGACATCGTCCGGCGCTTCACCACCGCCTCCATGTCCCTGGGCGCCCTCAGCCCGGAGGCCCACAGGACCCTGGCCATCGCCATGAACCGCATCGGCAGCAAGTCCAACACCGGTGAGGGCGGCGAGGACATCCGCAGCTTCCGGGAGCGCATCAACGGCGACTCCCCCAACAACAAGATCAAGCAGGTGGCCTCGGGCCGCTTCGGCGTCACCCCCGACTACCTGGCCAACGCCGACGAGCTGGAGATCAAGATGGCCCAGGGCTCCAAGCCCGGCGAGGGCGGACAGCTCCCAGGCCACAAGGTGGTGGAGCACATCGCTATCATCCGCCACACCCAGCCCGGCGTGACCCTCATCTCGCCGCCTCCACACCACGACATCTACTCCATCGAGGACTTGGCCCAGCTCATCTACGACCTCAAGGCGGCCAACCCCAGGGCCAAGGTGGCGGTGAAGCTGGTCTCCGAGGCCGGCGTGGGTACCATCGCCGCCGGCGTGGCCAAGGCCTATGCCGACGTCATCCACATCAGCGGCATGGAGGGCGGCACCGGAGCCTCCCCCTTCATCTCCATCAAAAACGCTGGCACCCCCTGGGAGCTGGGCCTGTCGGAGACCCAGCGCACCCTGGTGGCCAACGACCTGCGGGGCCGCGTGGTGCTACGTACCGATGGCGGCCTGCACCGCGCCAAGGACATCCTGGTGGCGGCTATGTTGGGCGCCGAGGAGTTCACCTTCGGCACCTCCGCCCTGGTATCCATCGGCTGCATGATGGCCCGCCAGTGTCACCTGAACACCTGCCCCGTGGGCATCGCCACCCAGGACCCGGCCCTGCGGGCCAAGTTCAAGGGCCAGCCAGAGCACGTCATCCGCTACTTCTTCTTCATCGCTGAGGAGCTGCGGCAGCTCATGGCCTCCCTGGGCATCCGCAAGCTGGAGGAGGTCATCGGCCGCCCCGAGCTCATGAAGCAGGTGGAGGTCAAGGGACACGAAAAGGCCAACACCCTGGACCTGTCCACCATCCTGACCCAGGCGGACCCTTCGGGCACCAGGCCTCGCTACCACATCCAGCCCCGTAACGACCGCCCGGGCGACGTGGTCCTGGACGAGGAGATCAAGAAGCAGAGGCAGACCTCCAACGGCCACCTGGCTGGCCGCGTGGAGTTGCCCATAAGAAACATCCACCGCACCGTGGGCGCCCGCATCGCCGGAGAGATCGCCTACCGGGTGGGCGACCGCGGCACGCCGGAGGAGCCCGTAGAGATGGTGTTCCACGGCTCCGCCGGCCAGTCCTTTGGTGCCTTCATCGTGCCGGGCATACGCCTGGTCCTCTACGGCGAGGCCAACGACTACGTGGGCAAGGGCATGGGCGGCGGCGAGATCATCATCCGCCCACCGGAGAAGGCCACCTTCGTGCCCCACGAAAACGTCATCATGGGAAACACCGTGCTCTACGGCGCCACCGGCGGCTACCTCTTCGCCAGCGGCAAGGCGGGCGAGCGCTTCGCCGTGCGTAACAGCGGCGCCTGGGCCGTGGTGGAGGGCGCCGGCGACCACTGCTGCGAGTACATGACGGGAGGGCTGGTGGTGGTGCTGGGCGAGACGGGTCGCAACTTTGGCGCGGGCATGTCCGGCGGCGTGGCCTACGTCCTGGACCTGAATGGCTCCTTCCCCGCCAAGCTGAACCCGGAGATGGTAGAGCTCCACAAGGTCACCGACGACCATGACATCGAGACCCTGAAGACGGTCATCCAGCGGCACCTGGAGCTGACGGGCAGCCCCCGCGCCAAGGAGGTCCTGGAGAACTGGGACGCCTACCTGCCCAAGTTCCACAAGGTGGAGGCCAAGCCCACGGTAGCCCCCAGGCCCCCGCGGGAGGAGCAGCGGGCACGCCGCGATGCCCTGCTGGCCCAGCGCCTGGGACACAAGGGGTAGCCAGGGCCGGCCGACACCCAACGGTCACAGCAAAAGGGGGGAGCAGCATGGCTGCTCCCCCCGGTTTTTCCTCTGCCTCTGAAAAAGTTCAGATAGATATGAGACAGTAGGCGTGGAAAAGTAGAAGCAGAAGGGGCCACACTTCTGGGTGAGAATAGACCAGAAAGGAGGTGGCC
>DAOUBE010000205.1:0-2871 GCA_034432835.1 Dehalococcoidia bacterium
TTATTGACACAGTTCTAAACGGCGTCGGCTGGCCAGTCCACCTCGAGTACTTGTCTATTAAGAACCCCAATTGGCAATCCAAGTGGGAAGTACCCTATGACCCCAAGAGAGCTGAGGAGATCCTCAACAATCTGAAGTGTAACTACACTCAGCGCATCAACAGCCCCAAGGGTCCGTGCCGCTTCTCCACAAGCTTTTACATAGGCCCTGAGTTTGGTGGAGGCACCGAATTCCCTGGAGAGATTGGAGATGCCGTAGCGGGCATGTGGGCCAACATAGGTCTCCAAACGGATGTCCTGAAATTCGCTTATGCAACCTTCCGCCCGTCGGTGGTGGGCCGTACCAACACCATACCCTGGCTCACTAGCTGCGACGAGGGCAAGGACACCTGGCCATGGGACTGGCCCAAGGGCTTGGTCATGACCAGCATGACCCGCGGCGGCTTTAGCTGCGGCTTCGAGAGCCCCTGGATCGCCGAGCAGTTCAAAAAGCAGGCTAGGGAACTGGATGTTCAAAAGCGCATCCAGATGACCAACGAGTGGGCAGATTATATGTATCATTGGCTGCTGGCCCCAGGTATCGTGGCTGTGCCTGACGGTGTAATCTATAACCCCAAGGCCATCGCCGACTGGCCCGTCCGTATCTCGGGCTTCGCCGGCACCAACTCCTGGTGGGACATCGTCCCCGCCCGCTGATCGACAGCTACGCCGCTAGTGTCTATAATGGTAGAGCGGGTGGCCCCACAGGCCATCCGCTCTACCACCACCAATGGTTGACTTGAGCTAAACCAGGCAAGGAACCTACCATGCAAAGATTTGTGGCTCGCAGGTTCGTCTTCGGCATCCTCACACTGGTGGCGGCCACCATCATTGTGTTCAGCCTCTCCCGGGCTGCCGGCGACCCCCTGCTGCTGTACGCCAAGCCCGGCGGGTACGGTATATCGGAAGAGCAGCGGGCAGCTCTGGCTAAAAAGCTGGGGCTGGACAAGCCCCTGATAGTCCAGTATTTCATGTGGCTGGGTAGAACGCTCAAGGGAGACCTGGGCAAGACGATCTTGGATGAGCGGCCCGTCTCCAGAGTAATCCGAGAGAAGATAGGCGCCACTGTCCAACTGGGCGTTGCGGCGTGGATCTTCGCCACCGCCTTGGGAGTCCCTCTGGGCGTACTATCGGCGGTAAAGCGTGGCACCATGTGGGATTACATCGGCCGGTCTTTCGCCCTCTTCGGGCAAGGGCTTCCCGTCTTCTGGATAGGTATCATGGCCGTGCTGATCTTCGCGGTGCAACTAGGTCTGCTGCCCAGTGGCACACGCCAGGTGGACGGGCCCTTCCTATCCAAGCTAAAGTATTACATCCTGCCTACCATCACCCTGGGGTGGCTACCTGCGGCAAGCTACCTCCGGCTGACCCGCTCCGCCATGCTGGAGGTGTTGGATTCGGAGTTTATCAAGTTCGCCAGGTCCAAGGGCGTTGGCTCTTGGAGAGTGATCTGGAAGCATGCTTTTAGAAACGCCCTGATTCCCCCTCTCACTGTATCGGCTCTGGTGCTGGCTAGCTTCCTCGAGGGTTCGGTTATCGTAGAGTCCATCTTCGCCTGGCCTGGCATCGGGCGGATGGCCGTGGAATCAGTGTGGAACAATGATTTTCCCCTTCTCACCGGTGCCGTTCTCCTGTTCGGCGCCATCTATGTGGTGATGAACTTTGTGGCAGACGTAGCTTATGCCTACGTGGACCCCCGAATCCGATATAGCTAGGCAGGTGAAACCATGGCTGAAGTAACCCAAGTACTACGACGCCCAGCAGTGACAGTAGCCTGGCCATCGCGGCTGCTGTACATACTGCGCCGCTGGCCTCTGCTACCCCTACTTGTGCTTTTAGCCTTGAGTGTGTCGGCTGCCTTCGCCCCATGGCTTGCTCCCTACGATCCCATCTTCCAAGAGTTGCGAGCTAGGACCGCGCCCCCCAGCCTTTGGAACAGCGAGTGGTACGCCGAGCACCCCAGGGTGGTCAACAGGTATCCCCTGGGGGCTGACCACGTAGGGCGCGATGTTTTGAGCCGGGTGATCTACGGCGCCCGCGTCTCCATGCTGGTGGCGGCCATATCCTTGGTAACAGGTCTCACGGTGGGCAGTGCCCTGGGCCTGATCGCAGGTTACTTCGGCGGATTAGTGGACGAGCTCATAATGCGACTCATGGACTTATGGTACGCCCTGCCCTTCCTGTTGATAGCCCTAGTGGTGGCAGTGGTCTTCAAGCCTAGCTTTGTCAACGTCATGGGCCTTCTGGCACTCCTGGCCTGGAGCGCCGGCGTGCGCAACGTCCGCGCCGAGGTGCTCTCCCTGAAGACCCGGGACTATGTCATGTTGGCCCGCATCTCCGGCGCCTCCAACCTCCGCATCATGCTGCGGCACATCCTCCCAGGGGTGGTCAACACCATCGTGGTCATCGCTACCCTGCGGGTTGGTGGCCTGATCCTGGCCGAGGCCTCCTTGAGCTTCCTGGGGGCGGGAATCCCGGCCCCTACCCCCGCCTGGGGCCTGATGGTGGCCGAAGGACGTGAGTATCTCTCCAGCGCCTGGTGGATATCCTTCTTCCCCGGCATGGCCATATTCCTGGTGGTCATGTCCCTGAACTTCCTCGGCGACTGGCTGAGGGACAGGTTGGACCCCAGGCTCCGCCAGCTCTAACAATAACCAGCCTCCTTGAGGCTCAACCTGACCAATGTAAACAGGCCCTGACAGTGCAGGGCCTGTTTGTTTAATGTACCGGCCATCGTGAAAAAGTTCAGATAGATATGAGACAGTAGGCGTGGAAAAGTAGAAGCAGAAGGGGCCACACTTCTGGGTGAGAATAGACCAGAAAGGAGGTGGCC
>DAOUBE010000206.1:0-4931 GCA_034432835.1 Dehalococcoidia bacterium
GGGGCCACCTCCTTTCTGGTCTATTCTCACCCAGAAGTGTGGCCCCTTCTGCTTCTACTTTTCCACGCCTACTGTCTCATATCTATCTGAACTTTTTCACCTATAACTGGGCCAGTTGGCCAAGTTTATTGACAAGCTTATTGACAAATATACCCAACCGCAATAACATCTCCAAATACAGATGTATCACCTAAGACCCTGCTGTCGCTGTACTAGCTGTTAGAGAGGCCCTTCCGGGGTCTTACGCCCTTCGGATACGCGCCTCTAACCCTTCCTGCGCGGCCAGGGTCTTTTCTTTTGGCTGCCATTCTGGGGCACGGTGGTACCGGGCAACGGCCCTCCCGGAAGCCCACTGTAACCCGAGGAGTAGCGGCACCCCATTCCAGCACCCTCAGCTTTTACAAGGAGGTAGGTAATGGCACAGGGATATGCCCATCCTGAAGTCCTGGTAGAGACCGACTGGGTAGCCCAGCACCTCAACGACCCCAAGGTACGCATCGTGGAAGTGGACGTGGACACCTCGGCCTACGATCAAGGGCACATACCGGGGGCCGTGGGCTGGAACTACAAGACCCAGCTTCAACAGTCGGTGGTGCGTGATGTGCCGTCCAAAGCCGACTTTGAGAAGCTCTTGGGCCAGTCCGGCATAGACAACAACACCACCGTGGTCCTCTACGGAGACAACAACAACTGGTTCGCCGCCTACGCCTTCTGGCTCCTAAAGTACTATGGGCACAAGGATGCCAGGCTGATGAACGGCGGCCGGGCCAAGTGGCTGGCGGAGAAGCGCCCCATCACCACCGAGGTGCCCAGGCACGCCGCCAAGACCTACCGCGCCCAGGAGCCCAACCAGAGCATACGCGCCTACCGCGACCAGATACTGACTGCCCTCAACCAGAAAAAGCCCATTGCCCTGGTGGACGTCCGCTCCCCCGCAGAATACAGTGGACAACTCCTAGCCCCGGAGAACCTGCCCCAGGAAGGCGCCCAGCGAGGCGGCCACATTCCCTGCGCCGCCAACATCCCCTGGGCCACCGCCGTCAACCAGGACGGCACCTTCAAGTCGGCGGAGGAGTTGCGGCAGCTCTATCAGAGCAAGGGCCTGGTGCCAAATAAGGAGGTCATCGCCTACTGCCGCATCGGCGAGCGCTCGGCCCACACCTGGTTCGTCCTGAGCCAGCTCCTGGGTTACTCCAACGTCCGCAACTACGACGGTTCCTGGACCGAGTGGGGTAGCGTGGTGGGAGCACCCATAGAAAAGTAAAGACGGCGGCCCGACCTGTAGAACCCCGCTGGGTGTCCGCAGGAGCGATTTTGGCCTAAAGCAGAGGGTTTTGTGCCTTTGTGGGTCGTGCTTCTTGTCACGGCCTAAATGCTGCGGCATTATGACCCGCTCTTTATGGTTGGGTAAATGTACGCCTGCGGTCATATATCACGGCCCAACCCCCTTGCCCTGGCGCTCCAGTGCGTGTACCTTATTGCAGTACACGCACTGTTTTTTAAGGGGTACCGTGGCTGTCAGCTATGCCCAAGCCCAAGTGCTGGTGGAGCCCCAGTGGCTGGAGTCCCACCTGGGAGACCCCAGCCTGGCCGTTGTGGAAACCGATGTGGACCCAGGGTTCTACCAGCGGGGGCACATCCCTGGTGCCATCCTATGGGACCTCCACAAAGAGCTGGAGGACCAGGTCACCAGGGACCTGCCATCCCCAGAGCAGATGGAGGGCCTGCTCTCTCGTTCAGGCATCTCGCCCGACACCACCATTGTGCTCTATGGCGACGGCAATAACCGTTCGGCCACCTGGGCCTTTTGGCTGCTGAAGTACTACCAGCACCCCGATGTGCGCCTCCTCAACGGCGGCCGCGTGCGCTGGGAGAAGGAGGGGAGACCCCTCACCACCCAGGTGCCCCAACCCCGGCCCACCCGCTACCGCATTCAGGGCACCGACCCCTCCCTGCGGGCCACCCGCGACTTCATCCTGGCCCGACTCAAAAGCCCCGGCCTGCGCCTGGTGGACGTGCGTACCGACAAAGAGTACCGCGGCGAGGAGGACCCCGCCCACCCTCAAATAGGCATCCAGCGCCTGGGGCACATCCCGGGGGCCGTCCACCTGCCCTGGGAGCGCGCCGCCCAGGAGGACGGCTCCTTCCTCCCCGCCGAGGAGCTGGCGAGGATGTACCAGGAGCACCAGGTCACCCCCCAGGACGATGTGGTGGCCTACTGCCGCCTGGGGGTAAGGGCCTCCTACACCTGGTTCGTGCTGAAGTACCTGCTGGGCTACCCCAAGGTGCGGGTGTATGACGGTTCCTGGACCGAGTGGGGGAACCTGGTGGGCGCACCCATCGAGAGGTAGCAGGGCCCAGCACGCCCGACAACATAACCACCAGTAGCGCTCTCAGGAAGCATTTGTGAAATGCTTCCCCAACTTTGCTATACTTCACTGTCAATCCCAGTGCACCCGTGCTCCGAGGTCGCCTTGTACAGGCTACTGGTAGTCACCGCCGGTCAGGAAGAGCGCCTTGAGGTCCCCCAAGGAGAAGAAGGGGACCTCTTGATACAGTGTGTCCCAGACCTGGAGGAGTACTTAGACGAGGAGTCGGCGGCCAGGCCCGACGCCGTCCTCCTGGCCCCCTCCCTCCTCAACACCCCCCAGGCTAGGGAGGTGGTAGCCCTCTGCCGCCAGCAGCAGGTCCCTGTCCTCTCCGTGGTGCCCGCCCAGCGGGTGGCCGACTTCGACCCGGCCACCAACGCCACCGACTTCATTCTGTACCCCTTCCGCCCGGGGGAGCTGACCGCCCGCGTGGGCCAGGCGGTGGTCAAGACCAGGGGCATCCCCAGCCACAAGACCATACGGGTGGGAGACCTGCTCATAGACACCGAGCGCTACGAGGTCACCGTGGCCGGCCGGAAGGTGCTCCTCACCTTCAAGGAGTACCAGCTCCTCACGCTACTTGCCTCCAACCCTGGCCGGGTGTACACTCGTGAGGCTCTTTTGAGCCAGATTTGGGGCTACGACTACTTCGGCGGCATGAGGACCGTGGACGTCCACGTCAGGAGGCTGCGCTCCAAGATAGAGGACGCCAACCACGTCTTCATAGAAACCGTATGGAACGTGGGTTACCGGTTCAAAGAGAGCCCGTAGGAGTGCTGGCCCTGGCAGCCCGTAACAGCTTTGTAACAACTCGGAAAAACTTACGAAATACGGCTGTGGAGAATATCAGTTACCGGCGTTATGGTCCCGCCATGGGTGGGGCTATCTTGCCGTAGCATTCTGGGCGGTTGCAGGGCAGACACAGGCCCTGAAAGGCTCCCGAACACGACATAGACAGGAGTAGGCAATGGCAGCATTTAAGCGCTTCAGCACGGCCAAAGAGGTCATAGATTTCTGCCATAAGAACAACATCAACATCATAGACCTGAAGTTTGTAGACCTGCCCGGCACGCTCCAGCACTTCTCTATCCCCCTGAGCGAGCTCACAGAGAAGAACATGGTGGAAGGCTACGGGTTCGACGGCTCCAGCATTCGCGGCTTCAAGGAGATCCATGAGAGCGACATGCTGGTGGTGCCGGACCCTACCACCGCCATCGTTGACCCCGCCTTCCAGATCCCCACCCTCAGCATGATATGCAACGTCATCGAGCCTATCTCCCGGGAACCCTTCACCCGGGACCCTCGGTGGATCGCCCAGAAGGCGGAGCAGTACCTGAAGGACAGCAAGATCGCCCAGATCAGCTACTGGGGCCCCGAGCTGGAGTTCTTCATCTTCGACTCCGCCCGCTTCGACCAGACCCAGAACTCGGGCTACTATTTCATAGACTCGGACGAGGGTATCTGGAACTCGGGCCAGGCCAACCAACTGGACGGCGGGCGTAACCTGGCCTACCGGCCCCGCAACAAGGAGGGCTACTTCCCCGTGCCACCCACCGATACCCTCCAGGACCTGCGCTCGGAGTTCACCAACAAGCTGGAGCAGATAGGCATAGAGGTGGAGAAGCACCATCACGAGGTGGCCACGGCTGGCCAGGGTGAGGTGGATATACGCTTCGACAGCCTGACCCGCATGGCCGACAAGGTGATGATGTACAAGTATGTGCTGAAGAACGTGGCCCGGGCCCACGGCAAGGTGGCCACCTTCATGCCCAAGCCCCTCTTCGGCGACAACGGCACGGGCATGCACACCCACCAGTCTCTGTGGAACAACGGCACCAACCTGTTCTATGATGCCGAAGGCTACGCCGGGCTGAGCCAGGTCGCTCTATGGTACATTGGCGGCCTGCTCAAGCACAGCCCAGCCCTCCTGGCCTTCTGCGCCCCCACCACCAACTCCTACCGGAGGCTGGTCCCGGGCTACGAGGCGCCGGTGAACCTGGTGTACTCGGTGCGCAACCGCAGCGCGGCAGCCCGCATCCCCGTGTACTTCCAAAACCCGGAGGCCAAGCGGGTGGAGTACCGCTGCCCGGACCCCTCGTGCAACCCGTACTTGGCCTTCGCCGCCATGCTCATGGCCGGCATCGACGGCATTATTAACAAGATCGACCCGGGCGAGCCCATGGACGTGGACCTGTACCACCTGCCGCCCTCGGAAGCCGCAAAAGTGAAGCAGGTGCCCGGCAGCCTGTCCGAATCCCTCGACGCCCTGGAGCAGGACCACGAGTTCCTGGAGAGGGGTGGGGTGTTCACCCACGATGTCATCGAGACGTGGCTGGAGTACAAGCGCACACGTGAGGTGGATCCAGTAAGGTTGCGGCCACACCCTTACGAGTTCCATCTTTACTTCGACGCTTAGGGCCAGGGAGGACCCGGGGGTCAAGGTTGGTGCCGCTGGACACCACCGGTGAAAAAGTTCAGATAGATATGAGACAGTAGGCGTGGAAAAGTAGAAGCAGAAGGGGCCACACTTCTGGGTGAGAATAGACCAGAAAGGAGGTGGCC
>DAOUBE010000207.1:0-7466 GCA_034432835.1 Dehalococcoidia bacterium
GGGGCCACCTCCTTTCTGGTCTATTCTCACCCAGAAGTGTGGCCCCTTCTGCTTCTACTTTTCCACGCCTACTGTCTCATATCTATCTGAACTTTTTCAACGCACACTTAGTGTACGGCGCTTTTGGAGATTGACGTCAGGGCTGTTGCCTTGACAGGGCCAAGGCCCCTCTCCACAATGTTTGGCCGGGAATCCGACACCACAATGGTGCCAGAAAAGGAGCGACAGCATATGCGAGTGGTGGTAACCGGTGGCAGCGGCCGCGCCGGGAGGTATATCATCCCTGAGCTTGTGGAGCACGGGCACGAGGTGGTCAACGCTGATGTGGTGAGGCGGGAGGATGTCCCGGGCAGGTTCATGTATTGCGACTTCACCGACTACGGCCAGACGCTGTCCACGTTAAGGGGCGCCGAGGCGGTGGTCCACATGGCGGCCATCCCCAGCCCGGTGATGCACCCCCACGAGGTGGTGTTCCGCGTCAACATCATGTCCACGTGGAATGTGCTCCAGGCCGCCGAGGTGCTGGGCATAAACAAGCTGGTCCTGGCCTCTTCTATCAATGCCATCGGGGCCACGTATAGCCTGAGGGCCGTGCCGCCCCTCTACTTCCCCATTGACGAGGAGCATCCCACCCGGGCTGAGGAGTCCTACAGCCTGAGCAAGTGGCTGGGTGAGCAGATGGCCGATGGCTTTGCCCGCAAGAGGCCGGTGCAGATAGCTAGCTTCCGCTTCCATGCCCTGCTGGACGACGCCCGGCTCCAGGAGTTCAAGAAGAATCCCATCGTCGATCCCGCTGGTTGGGCCAAGCACTTCTGGGGCTACACGCACCTGAAGGACGCTGCCCGCGCCTGCCGACTGGCTATCGAGGCCCAGTGGACAGGCCACCATGCCTTTTTCATCAACGCCAGCGACACGGTGCTCAGCATCCCGACCGAGGAGGCTATCAAGAAGGCCTACCCGGGGGTACCCATCAGAAAGAACCTGGCCAAGTACCAGTCGGCCATAGACCCTTCCAAGGCCAAGAGGGTCTTCGGCTGGGAGCCGCTGTTCTCCTGGCGGAACATGTAGGCAAAGGAAAACAGGGGAGGGACCGGTCCTACCGGTCCCTCCCTCATTTCTCATGGCGTTTCCGGGTTGAGGCTAGACCTCTCGGTACTCGCCCTCCACGGTCCCGCCGTCCTCTGGGGGCCGCTTGCCCTCCTGCCTGCCCTGGGTCCCTGACTGCCCCCTGCCGGCCTGGCTGTACACGGTACTCCCAATCCTCTGGAGGGAGACCTGGAGCTCTTCCATGGCGCGGCGGATCTTCTGGATATCGTTGCTCTGGATGGCGGACCTGAGCTGGGACACCTTGCCCTCCACATCCGCCTTGAGGTCAGCGGGGATCTTGTCCGCATGCTCCCGCAGGGTCTTCTCGGCGTTGTAGGCCAGGCTGTCGGCCAGGTTACGGGTCTCGATCTCTTGGCGCTTGCGCCGGTCCTCCTCGGCGTGGGCCTCGGCCTCCTTCACCAGCCTTTCCACCTCTTCCTTGCTCAGGCCAGAGGAGGCGGTGATAGTGATGCGCTGCTCCTTGCCTGTAGCCTTGTCCCTGGCCGAGACGTTCAGGATGCCGTTGGCGTCGATGTCGAAGGTAACCTCGATCTGGGGCACCCCTCTGGGCGCCGGCAGGATGCCGTCGAGAACGAACCGGCCAATGCTCTTATTCTCCGAGGCCAGGGGCCGCTCACCTTGGAGGACGTGCACCTCCACGCTGGTCTGACCATCGGCGGCGGTGGTGAAGATCTCCGTCTTGGCTGTGGGTATGGTGGTGTTCCTGGGGATGAGGGGGGTCATGACCCCGCCCAGGGTCTCGATGCCCAAGGTCAGGGGCGTCACGTCCAGGAGCAGCACGTCTTTGACCTCGCCCTTGAGGACGCCGGCCTGGACAGCCGCGCCCACGGCCACCACCTCGTCGGGGTTGACGCCCCGGTGGGGCTCCTTGCCGAAGATCTTGCGGGCCTTCTCAATGACTGCCGGCATGCGGGTCATGCCGCCTACCAGAACCACTGCACCTATATCCTCGGGCTTGACGCCAGCGTCCTGCATGGCCTGGCGGCAAGGCCCCTCGGTCTTGTCGATAAGATCGGCTACTAGCTGCTCCAGCTTGGCCCGGGTCAAGGTGACGTTCAGGTGCTTGGGGCCGCTGGCGTCAGCGGTGATGAAGGGGAGGTTGATGTCGGTCTGCATCACCGAAGATAGGTCAATCTTGGCCTTCTCGGCCGCCTCCCTCAAGCGCTGCAGGGCCATGCGGTCCTGCTTCAGGTCAATGCCCTGGTCTCGCTTGAATTCGGCCACCAGCCAGTCGATGATCCTCTGGTCGAAGTCGTCGCCTCCTAGGTGGGTGTCCCCGTTGGTGGCCTTAACCTCCACTACCCCCTCGCCTATCTGGAGAATGGAGATATCGAAGGTGCCACCTCCCAGGTCATAAACGGCTATGGTCTGGTCCCCCTTCTTGTCCAGGCCGTAGGCCAGGGATGCCGCCGTCGGCTCGTTGATGATGCGGAGCACCTCTAGTCCGGCGATGCGGCCAGCGTCGCGGGTGGCCTGCCGCTGACTGTCGTTGAAGTAGGCGGGCACGGTGATGACCGCCTGGGTAATCTTCTCCCCCAGCTTGGCCTCGGCGTCTAGCTTCAACTTCTGGAGTATCATTGCCGATATCTCGGGGGGCGAGTAGGTCTTGCCGCCCATCATTACGTGGGCGTCCCCGTTGGGTGCGCGGACCACCTTGTAGGGCAGCCACTTGATGTCCCGCTGGACCTCCGGGTCGTCGTACTTGCGGCCCATGAGGCGCTTGATGGAGAAGATGGTGTTGTCAGGATTGGTGATGGCCTGGCGCTTGGCCATCTGGCCCACGTAGCGCTCCCCGGTCTTGGGGTTGACAGCCACCACCGAAGGGGTGGTGCGTGCGCCCTCGGCGTTCTCTATAACTGTAGGCTCCCCTCCCTCCATGATGGCCATGCAGGAGTTGGTAGTCCCAAGGTCTATTCCAAGGACTTTAGCCATTGGTTACCTCCGTTTGTTGTCGGTCTGTGGGTTGTAGGGCTGAAGGGTTGGGCTTAGGGCACTGGTAGATGGCACCCCGGGACCCAGCAAATTCAACATATCATTAAGCATATCATTTATGGCCTCTTGAAGCTGGCGTGCTGTAACCTCGCTTGCCTCCATGGTAGATATTAACCCGCCCAGTTCCAGGAGCTTGGCCCTTAGGCTAAGGGCCAGTTCCACACCTGCCAGGTTGAGGCCCACCTCGTTCACCAGGTACTTGATGATACGCAGGCGGGCGATATCCTCATCGGAGTACCTCCGCAGGGTCCGGCTCCGGGCAGGGGAGATCAGCCCCACGCGCTCGTACTTGCGCAGCGTCTGAGGGTGCATACCCAGGAGCATGGAGGCCACCCGCATCACGTAAAGGCCAGTCTGTTCCCCCATCCGTGCAGCATTCCTCGACTAACCGTTTTTGCCAAATACCACTATAACAATTGATACGGAGCGTGTCAACAGTCCCGACGGCCAGGCTGTGGGTGGTGAAGGCTGCCGGCAGGTGAGTTGTGGCCTGGAGATAGGAAACTTGACGCAGTCTGTAAGAGATGTTAAAGGTAATTTAGTGACAGAGTCACAAACCTGTTCAATATATGCAGGGAGGCCCGTCCTTTGAGCAGCGGTACTGGTGGAGAAAGAGCAGTGGAGTCTATCCACGACTGGAGCACCCTGGGCAAGTATACCATAGCCGTGGCTGAGATGCTCACTGGGGTCAAGGGCCACCGCCTCCGGCGGTACGAGGCGGCCGGGCTCATCCAGCCGTCCCGGACCGGGGGCAGACAGCGCCTTTACTCCGACAGGGACATCGCCCTCATCAAGCGTATCGCCGAGCTGGAGAGCCAGGGTATCAACCTCCCGGGGATCAGAGTCATCTTGGACATGGAAAAGGCCGAGGGAGCCTCCGTACCACCTACTAAATAATGCCCAAGTTCTCCAAGGTGTCCATTATCCCTCGCCGAATGAGCTGCACGGCTATGGCCGCCAGCAGCAGGTACACCACCTTAGAGAATGCCTCCAACCCTCCCCTTCCCAGGAATCTGATGATCCGCTGGGATTGAGTGAACACCAGCCACGCCAAAAGGATGTTGGTCAGGAAGGCTAGGATCACCAACCACAAGCTGAAGAGCTCGCTAAGCAGGATAAGCATGGAGATGGTGGCTGGGCCTACCAGCAGCGGGGTACCGATAGGAACCACTGCCCGCAACTCGTTGGGCTCTGGCGGCGCCTCTATGGCCGAGCCCAACAGCTCCCGCAGCGAAAGCACCAGCAGGACCAGTCCCCCCGCAATGAGGAAGTCTGACTCCCTTATGCCCAGGACGAAGAAGATCCCCTTGCCCAGGGCCAGGAAGATGATCCCAACCACCAGCCCCGTCACCAGGGCGATGCGGATTACGCGGCCACGGCTGGCAGGAGGTAAGGATCCCAGGAACGGCACCAGGAAGGGCACCAGGGATAGGGGGTCCATCGCCACAAACAGCGGCAGGAAGACCAGGGAGAAGTCTCTCAGAAAGTCCAGGAGAGCGGTCATGAGTAAGCACTCACATACTACTACAACCCACCAATAAAGGGCCTAGGTCGCCCGCTAGCGCCTTTTGGGGGACTCTTGCTACCGTCCCAGCTTCGCAAGGCCCGTCAGTCTGTTATCCGCAGTAGTCCATCCAGACTAGTCTGTGCTAGGCACCCGTGCCAGCAAAATAGTCGAGATGTACGGTGCTTTCCACACCCCTGACGGTTACACTGAAAGTGGTGCCCAGAATTAGATTGAAAATCTGGGCAAATTTTTACCAACATGCTAGTGTCCAAGGGGTCCCGCTGGGTGGATGGGGTTGTGGGGTGGAGCACCAAGGGTGTTTTCCACAGGCGCAGGCCTCCTCTCCCCGCCTCCTGGCGGTTGGGAGGGGGTAGCAAATGCCACACGATGAAGAGCACAGGTCTGAACGTGAGCGCGAACTCCAGGATAGGGAGGAAAGGGCGCGCCACGGGCCTGCCTACAGTGAGAGGAATGAGCCGGTAGCCTACCGGACAGAGACCCGGCGGGTGACAGACGTCACGCCCTGGAGCCCTGCCCAGCTCATAGCTTTCCTCATAGGAATCCCGCTGGTGGTCATTGGCGCGCTGGTGCTGGTGCGGGAGGGTTTTGGTGACCTGACAGTCCATACGACCATCCTGAGGCTTCATCACACCCCCGCATTGGCCATCGCGGAGATAGTCTTCGGAGCCCTAATGATCATGGCCGGGGCAGCTGCCGGAGCGGCCCGTGGCCTCATGTCGTTCTTGGGGGCGGTAGCCCTGGTGATGGGCATCATCGTGGTCCTTGAGCCATCCCGGCTACACGAGGTCCTTGGCACCCATTCCATCCACGGCTGGATTTCCATAGGCATAGGGGCGGTGACATTGCTGGCGGCCCTGGCGTCGCCCACAGTGGCGAGGCGGGGCCGCATCACTACCAGGCGGTACTGAACCAAGAGAGGCGGCCATGAACAGGGCTTAGAGAACAGAGGAGAGCGGGCGTTAGCCGTTACCCCATTCTCTACTAGCTTCCCTCTGACCTCTGTTATCTCATTAGCTTTTGAGCGCAGCGTGAGGGGCTTTATGGAAGAGGCGTGGAGCCCTGTCCACTTAATCCACTGCTATTCTGTGGCATGAGGAAGGTTACAGCGGGATATTGCCGTGCTTCTTGGGAGGTAGGGAGTCCCGCTTGTTTTGAAGCATCTCCAGGGCTTTGATGAGCCTGGGCCGGGTCTCCCGGGGGTCAATGACGTCGTCCAGGTAGCCGCGGCTGGCGGCGATGTAGGGGTTAGCGAACCGGTCGCGGAACTCCTCGGTCAGTTTGGCCCTCTCCTGGGCCGGGTCCTCTGCATTGGCCAGCCGCTCGCGGAAGATGACGTTGACGGCCCCTTCGGGGCCCATCACCGCTATCTCCGCCGTGGGCCAGGCGTAGTTGATGTCCCCCCTCAGGTGCTTGCTCCCCATGACTATGTAGGCGCCCCCGTAGGCCTTGCGGGTCATCACACTTATCTTGGGTACGGTAGCCTCGGCGTAGGCGTAAATCAGCTTGGCCCCGTGTTTGATGATCCCGCCGTACTCCTGGTCCGTCCCCGGCATGAACCCGGGCACATCCACAAAGGTGATGATAGGGACGTTAAAGCAGTCGCAGAAGCGGACGAAGCGGGCCGCCTTCATGGAGGCAGCTATGTCCAGGACCCCCGCCAGGTAGGCCGGCTGGTTGGCCACTATCCCTACCGGCTTGCCCGCAAGGCGGGCGAATCCCACCACTATGTTCTGGGCGTAGCTCTGGTGCACCTCCATAAAGTCCCCATTGTCCACTACCAGGCCGATGACGTCCTTGATATCGTAGGGCTTGGCGGGGTCGTCCGGGACTATGCGGGCCAGGCTCTCTTCAGTACGCTGAAATTCGTCCCCGGTGTCAGAGATGGGCGGGTCCTCCATATTGTTGGAAGGCAGAAAGCCCAGGAGGCGCCGCACCTGGGCCAGGCACTCGTCCTCCGAGTCGAAGACAAAGTGGGCTACCCCGCTGCGGCTGGCGTGGGCTGCTGCTCCGCCCAGCTCCTCGTGGGTGACCTGCTCGCCCGTAACGGCTTTGATGACGTCGGGGCCGGTAATGTACATCTGGCCGATGCCCCGCACCATGAAGATGAAGTCGGTGATAGCCGGCGAGTACACGGCGCCCCCGGCGGAAGGGCCCAGGATTACCGAGATTTGGGGCACTACGCCCGAGGCCAGGGTGTTCCGCAGGAAGATCTCGCCGTAGGCCGCTAGACTGACCACACCCTCCTGGATCCGCGCTCCTCCGGAGTCGTTCAGCCCTATGATGGGCGCC
The DNA here is from genome assembly GCA_034432835.1 of Dehalococcoidia bacterium. GTDB lineage: Bacteria > Chloroflexota > Dehalococcoidia > Lucifugimonadales > DAOUBE01 > DAOUBE01. Next base: position 6,917 of record DAOUBE010000207.1, read on the forward strand.
CCGTTCTTCATGGCCAGGTCCATGACCTTGCACACCTTCTGGCCCACCACCTCGGAGACCGAGCCTCCGAAAACGGTGAAGTCCTGGGCAAAGACAAAGACCGGACGGCCATTCACCCTGCCGTAGCCCGTTACCACGGCGTCACCAAGGTATTTCTGGTCGGCAAGACCGAAGTCGGTGGTGCGGTGGGTGACGAAGGGGTCCAGCTCCTGGAAGGTACCTGGGTCCAGCAGCAGCGCCAGACGCTCGCGGGCGGTCAGCTTGCCTTTGGCGTGCTGCTGGTCTATGCGCTTCGGGCCGCCTCCTAGCTGGGATTCCTTACGCTTCCGCTGGAGCTCCTCCAGCTTCTCGTCGGTCTTCTTTTGAATGGCCATGTTTTTGTCCTTAAGAGGCTGTCAACTGTGGCACAATGCTAACAGAAAGGCTATTGTACATGCAAGCAAAGGTATCCGGTGAAAAAGTTCAGATAGATATGAGACAGTAGGCGTGGAAAAGTAGAAGCAGAAGGGGCCACACTTCTGGGTGAGAATAGACCAGAAAGGAGGTGGCC
>DAOUBE010000208.1:0-5934 GCA_034432835.1 Dehalococcoidia bacterium
GCAAGGGTCCCCCAGCCCCACCAGATTTTTCGCCCTTCTACCAAGGGCTCAGGATACCACGGCTATGTTGACGTCCTGAACGGGTGGCCCTCAACCAGGGGAATCACTCCACCCTGGCGGATGTCAAGGGTGGAGGATAGAGAGAATCTCCCCCTTAACAGGACAGTGTGTTAGGCGGGGTTCCCCAGGGGTGCAGGGGACACAGTCCCCTGCTAGGGGTACCAGGGGAGAATCCCCTGAACTCTTATCTCCCCCTTCTCCTGTGGGAGAAGGGGGACTTAGGGGGATGAGGGCAACAGGGGGAGCCTCGAGGGGGATGGTAATCCCCCTCGACCAGAGAGGGGGATGAGGGCAATGGGAGGCCAAAGGGGCCTGGTCCCTTCGGTCCAAGAATGGTGTAGTAAACCCCCTGGCCAAGGGGGAGCCAAGAGAGGACCACGCCATGACAGGGCCATGGGAGGAAGGGAGCCCTGGAGTGGCAGCACCCAGGTCAAGCTGACAGGACCCAAAGGGGCCTATGGGTGAGAAGAGGCGGGCTTTGTGGCATACTGAAGGTAAAGTGTGGAGGAGCGCAGGGTTGCGGACCCTGAGGCCTTTTCAGTTAGCGGCCCTGATGGCGGTGCTGGCAGGGATACTGGCCACCCTGGTAGCAGGATGTACACCCGCCAGCACCCCCACAGCGACGCCCACAACCACCCCTAGGCAGCTCCCTTCGCCAACCCCCACGGCAACACCTGGCACAAGCCCCGAAGCCGCGGGTGCCGCCCAGATGGAGTCGAGGGAGTTGGTAGAGGCGCTGCGACGTGGGGGTTACGTGATCTACTTCCGCCATGCGGCCACTGACTTCTCGCAGCCTAACACAGGCCAGGGGCCGGAATGGTGGAGGAGCTGCGACCCAAGGGTGGTCCGGCAGCTAAACGAAGCAGGCCGGGCCCAGGCTAGAAGCATAGGCCAGGCCTTCACTACCCTGGGGATACCGGTGGGGGAAGTTCTGTCCAGCGAGTTCTGCCGGTGCGCTGAGACGGCCCGCCTGGCCTTCGGGAGGGTGGCCCTGGCACCTGACCTCTCCAGCTTCGGGACGGCGGAGGATGAGGCCGAGCAGCAGAGGCGCGCGGAGGCGCTGCGGAGGCTGCTTTCGACACCACCGCCCCCCAAGACCAACACCGTGCTGGTAGGGCACCTGTTCAACATCCAGGCAGCGGCGGAGGTGTCTCTGCCCGAGGGCGGCGCCGCGGTTTTCCGGCCTGCGGGGCCAGAAGGGTTCCTGCTGGTGGGCAAGGTGGGGCCGGAGGAGTGGACCGCCCTGGCCCAGGAGCTGGCAGTCCCAACGCCCTCTCAGCCAACTCTCCAGGAGTACCCCGTTCCCCCAGGGTCCCACCCCCATGACGTGGCGCCGGCGCCCGATGGGTGGGTATGGTACACAGCCCAGGCCTCGGTGGAGCTGGGGAAGTTGGACCCCTCCACCGGCGAGACCCACCACATCAAGCTGGGGGAGGGATCGCGGCCCCACGGGGTGATAGTGGGGCCGGACGGGTCGCCATGGATCACCGACGGGGGGCTGAACGCCCTGGTGAGGGTGGACCCGGCCACGGAGGAGGTGCAGGTATTTCCCCTTCCCCAGGGCAGCGGGTACGCCAACCTGAACACGGCCACCTTCGACAGCCAGGGAGTGCTCTGGTTCACGGGCCAGAGCGGCATCTACGGCCGGCTGGACCCCAGGACGGGGCAGGTGGAGGTGTTCCAGGCACCCGGGGGACGAGGGCCCTACGGCATAACAACCACACCAAGCGGCGAGGTGTACTACGCCTCGCTGGCGGGCAGCCACATCGCACGCATAGACACGGCCACGGGACAGGCCACCGTCATTCAGCCTCCCACGGCCGGCCAGGGGGCACGGCGGGTGTGGTCGGACTCTCAGGGGCGGCTGTGGGTTAGTGAGTGGAACGCTGGACAACTGGGCATGCTGGACCCGGCTTCGGGCCAGTGGCGGGAGTGGAGGTTGCCAGGCCAGCACCCCATGCCCTACGCGGTTTACGTGGATGACCAGGACATGGTGTGGCTGAGCGACTTCGGGGCCAACGCCCTGGTGCGCTTCGACCCGGCCACAGAGCAGTTCCAATCGTTCCCCCTTCCCTCGGCGGGGGCCGCGGTGCGGCAGATCCTGGGGCGTCCCGGAGAGGTCTGGGGCGCCGAGTCGGGAACGGACAAGCTGGTGGTGATAAGGACCCGGTAGGGCTACGGGGCCGCCAGGGGAGTACCGGGGGAGTTTTCCTGGAACCGTCACCGGTGTTACACTAAGAGGTTGTCTGATTCTCTATCCGAGGAGCTACCATGGAGAAGATATCCCTGGTCCTGGAGCGCAGGACTGTCAAGGGTAAGAAGACCCAGCAACTGAGGAGGGCCGGGATCACCCCCGTACACCTGTACGGCCGTGGGATCGAGTCCCAGGCTCTGCAGGCCCGCACCCAGGAGCTAATCCAGGCCATGGCCCGGGCCGGCGCCACCACCCCGGTGACCATCACCGTGGAAGGGGACAGCGGAGAGCAGATCGCCTTCGTCCGGGAGATCCAGTGGGACCCTGTCAAGGGCTCTCTTCTGCACGTGGACTTTCAGCACGTGGAGCTGACCGAGCGCGTGGAGGCTGAGGTGCCCATCGAGCTGGTGGGCCATGCGCCAGCCGCCAGGGGGGATGCCACCCTGGTACAGCACCTGCAGTCGGTCACCGTGGAGGCCCTGCCCCTGGAGATCCCCCACAGCATCCAGGTGGACGTCACGGTGTTGACGGACCTGGAGAAGGAGATCAGGGTAAGGGACCTGAAGCTCTCGGAAGGCGTGAAGGTGCTGGCTGACCCCGATGACCTGATCGCCAGGGTGGAGGTGGTGCGGGTGGCCGAAGAGGCTGCCCCTGTGACCGAGGCCCAGGAAGAGGCGGCCGAGGCCCAGGAGGAGAAGGGGGAGAAGGAGCAGTAGCTCCTCTGGCACCCCTCAGGAGGGCAGCCGTGAGCCGATGAAGTCCCGGTAGCCCATAACGAACTGCCGGGCGTCCAGGGCTTTGCCGCCCTCCAGTTGCAGACGCCTCAGCCCCAGGATGCCGTCGCCGGTGGCCACGCCACAAGGTGTGTCCTGACCCTCCAGGGGCACCACAATCCCAGGAGGCACCCCGGCGGGCTGGGACAGGGGGACAGCGGCCAGGAGCTTGAGGAGCTTCCCCTTCCACCGGGTGTAGAGGCCGGGCCAGGGGGTGAAGGCCCGGAGGCGCCGCTCCAGCACCGTGGCGGGCAGGCTCCAGTCGGCCTGGCCATCTTCTTTCTCAATGCGCCGCGTGTAGGTAGCCTGGCTGTGGTCCTGGGGCACGGGTTGCACCTTCCCCTTCAGCCACCCAGGCAAGGTCTCCTTGAGCAGCTCTGCCCCCAAATGGAACAGCCGATAGGTGAGGGTCTCCGCCGTGTCCTGGGGAGCGATGGGGCAGGGGCGCTGGGCCAGGACGGGGCCCGTGTCCATACCTTGGTCCATGAGGATGATGCTGACGCCGGTGACTTCTAGCCCATCCATGATGGCAGCTACCACCGGGGAGGGCCCGCGGTACCTAGGAAGCAGGGAGGGGTGAAGGTTGAGGCACCCTTTGGGGGGAATGGCCAGCACTTGAGGTGGGAGGATCTTCCCGTAGGCAGCCACGATGATGAGGTCTGGTTCCAGGGCAGCGAGCTGGGCGTGGGCCTCGGGGGGACGTAGGGAGGGAGACTGGAACACGGGGAGCCCGTGCTGGAGGGCGGCCTCCTTGACAGGTGGGGCCTGGGGCTGGAGGCCCCGGCCGCTGGGGCGGTCAGGCTGAGTATAAACGCCCACCACCCGGTAGCCTTCCGACAGCAGGGTCTGAAGCACAGGTAGGGTGAAAGCTGGGGTTCCCATGAAAACCAGCCGCTGGTCCATACTAGCCTATTATAGACGGGCAGCGTGATTTCCACTACGGCGAGGCCAGGGACCGGGGCAAATCGCCAAAGTACGCGGGGGCAGGGCTGCTTGCAGTGAGCGGTAGGGTGGCCTGGCTGGGCTGTTACGAATATGTTACATGATGACCCCAGAGCATTTTGCAATCGTTACAAAACAGCGGCATTTTGGGCATAAGATTACATGTTTTGAAAAAGTTTAGAAATATTCCGGCCAAAAATAGTACTTTCCCTCTTGCGGCTAGGGCCTGACTCCTGTACTCTACTGCCAGCCCCACCACAACTGAGAGAGAAGCCATGGAAGACAGGAGGGCCAAGGAGATTTGGAGCGCGGTCCTGGGCGAGTTGGAGGTTCAGGTGACGCGGCCCATATTCGAGACATGGCTAAAAGACACCACCGCCATCTCTCTCACCCAGGATACCTTAACGGTAGCTGTGCCAACCCCCTTCGCCGCCGAGTGGCTGGAGAAGCGGATGTACGGCCTCATCCAAAAGGCCGCCCAGAGGGTAGCCCAGAGCCCTCTGGAAGTGCAGATCACCGTGGGCGGGATTGCGGCGCCCCAGTCGGCCCAGGCCGTCACCCCGCGCCCTTCCGCAGAAAATCACATCGGGCTGCAAAACCTGAACCGCCGGTACACCTTCGAGACCTTCATAGTGGGTTCGTGCAACCACCTGGCCTACAGCGCCGCCCGGGCGGTGGCCGAGGCCCCCGGGCTTAGCTACAACCCCCTTTTCATATACTCGGGCGTGGGGCTAGGGAAGACCCACCTCCTCCACGCGGTGGCCTTTGAGGTTTACCGCAAGGGCCTGAGCTTTATCTACGTTACCAGCGAGCAGTTCACCAACGACTTCATCCGGGCTATCCGGGACAGGACTACCGAGGAGTTCCGGAACAAGTACCGCAGCCCCGATGTGCTGCTCATCGACGACATACAGTTCATCAGTGGCAAGGAGCAGACTCAGGAGGGCTTCTTCCACACCTTCAACGACCTGCACAACGCCAACCGGCAGATCATCATTACGTCGGACCGGCACCCCAAGGCCATGTCGCTGCTGGAGGACCGGCTGACGTCGCGCTTCGAGGGCGGGCTCATCGTGGACATGCAGCCGCCTGACTTTGAGACCCGCATCGCCATCCTCAAGGCCAAGGCCGAGCAGCTTCAGATGGAGCTGGAGGATGACGTGGTGGAGTTCCTGGCGCGCAAGGTACAGAAGAACGTGCGGGAGCTGGAAGGGAGCCTGAACCGCCTGGTAGCCTACTCACGCCTCACCAAGCAGCCCATAACCCTGGAGCTGGCCACCCAGTTGCACATAGACTCGGCGGCTGGCGGCGCTCGGCCATCGGTCACCCCGGAGCAGGTCATCGAAGCCGTAGCCAGTCACTTTAGGGTGAGCCGGGAGGCCCTACTGGGCAGGCGCAGGGATAAGTCCACCGCCCTGGCCCGTCAGGTGGTCATGTACCTCCTGAGAGAGGAGTTGTCCCTGGGCTTCAGCGAGATAGGGCGAATCTTAGGAGGGAAGGACCACGCTACGGTCATCCACGCCGTGGGGAGGATAAACTACGAGCTGAACACCAACAGCCCGGTGCGGCAGGAGGTGCTGTCCATCAAGGAGGCTCTGTTCACGCCCCAGCCCCACTGACCCCGTGCCTAATTGTGGATAACTTGCCGAATTTTGTGGATAACCACCTCCCTCTGGTGGAAATCCATATCTGCCAGGTGCACAATGCTAGCCCCCATCCCAACACCCTCTCACCATACCCACTCTATCCACAGGTATTCACCCTTTATCAACTCCCATGCTCAACACATCAAGCTCAACAATCAACATGTAACCCACATATTATCAAGGCTGTATGTCACATGTTACACACCCTTAGTGTTACGATGGATAGATAAATAAGGTTATCTTTCACAGAACCTAAATTATGATAGACACCGCAAGGATAAGAGTAAAAGCTGGTGACGGCGGAAACGGGTGTATAAGT
>DAOUBE010000209.1:0-8359 GCA_034432835.1 Dehalococcoidia bacterium
GGCCACCTCCTTTCTGGTCTATTCTCACCCAGAAGTGTGGCCCCTTCTGCTTCTACTTTTCCACGCCTACTGTCTCATATCTATCTGAACTTTTTCAACCCTTCCGTTGAGGGTCCTGTGTCCTTTCGGGTGGTAGCCCACCCTGAAGGCGGGGCATTATGCCTCAGCCCTAAGGCTCGGTAGGCCAACGTCACTCCCAAGGAAATACCGCCTTGATAGATGCCATTACTGTGAAAATGCCGGGGTCTCTATCTCCAAGGTTACCCTCTAAGTGGGGCTTGCGGCACCACTGACACTGGAACTCCTTCACCAAAGGGCCCGAAGGCATTTTCATCCTTGTGGCATCCCATGTGAGTGGGACATGGGCGATTCTCAACCCTTGTGCCAAGGGTCCAGGACCTGGTGGGGCTGGGACACCTCCCCTCCGGATTCTTCGGTCGCTACACTCCCTCAGAGCGACCCTTCATCCCCTGGCAGGCCAGACCCCTTGGTTACAGCACTGGCGTGGTAAGAGCCGGGCCAGGTGGGTACGGCTACCCTGGGGCAACAACCTCCCCAGCAGCATACCAAGGCAGGCGAACAGGACCCTTCTGAGAGCAACCTCCCCGGCATGGCCCCCTGGATGAGCTCTGTAACATGAACTGGCCTCCGGGGGTCAGCCAGCGGCGGTGTCCCCGTCCCGTCCATCAGCGCGGAGAAAGTCGAAGTCGCAGCCCTGGTGAGCCTGGAGGATGTGCTGCTGGTACATCCAGCCGTAGCCCCTGCTAAAGGGAGGTTTGGGGGGCTGCCAGGCCCGGCGTCGCCGGTCCAGCTCCTCCTTGGGCACGGCCAGGTCCAGGCGGCGGCCAGGCACGTCCAGCTCGATGGGGTCGCCGTTCTGGACCAGGGCCAGGGGGCCACCCACAGCCGCCTCTGGGGAGACGTGCAGGGCGATGGTGCCGAAGGCGGTGCCGCTCATACGGGCGTCGCTGATACGCACCATGTCCCGCACGCCCTTACGCAGCAGCTTCTGAGGCAGGGGCAGGAACCCCCATTCGGGCATGCCGGGACCTCCCACCGGCCCGGCGTTCTTCAGCACCAACACGTCACCCTCCTCCACCGCCAGGTCCGGGGCGTCGATACGCTCCTCCAGGTCGTGGTAGTTCTGGAAGACCACGGCCCGGCCCCGGTGTCTCAGAAGGCTGGGCGAGGCGGCGGTCTGCTTGAGAACGGCACCCTTGGGGGCCAGGGTGCCGTACAGCACCACCAGCCCACCCTCGGGGTGCAGCGGCTCCTCTCTGCTAGCGATGACCTTGCGGCCGTACACCTGGGCGCCGGCGATGTTCTCACCCAGGCTCTTGCCGTTGACGGTAAGAGCCTCCAGGTGAAGCAAGTGGGACATCTCCTTCATCAGGGCTGGCAGGCCGCCGGCGTAGTAGAAGTCCTCCATCAGGTACTGGCCCGAGGGCTTCAGGTTGGCCAGGAGGGGCATGGTACGGGAGAGTTGGTCGAAAAGGCTCAGGGGTAGGTTGACGCCGGCACGGCCGGCGATGGCGATGAGGTGGACGATGGCGTTGGTGGAGCCGCCCAGGGCCATGAGCACCCGGATGGCGTTCTCGAAGGCCTGGGGCGTCAGGATTTTGGACGGGCGCAGGTCCTCCTTCACCATCTGAACGATGCGGCGCCCCGAGGCTTCGGCCACGCGCAGGCGGCGGGAGTCAGGGGCGGGGATGGCGGCGGCACCGGGCAGGGACATGCCCAGGGCCTCGGTGATGCAGGCCATGGTAGAGGCGGTACCCATGACCATGCAGTGGCCTGGGCTGCGGTAGATGCCCTCTTCCACGTCGGCGTAGTCCTCCTCGGTGATGCGGCCGGCCCGAAGCTCGTTCCAGAGGCGGCGGCAGTCGGTGCAGGAACCCAGCTCCTGGCCCCGCCAGTGGGCCTTGAGCTGGGGGCCACCGGTGACCAGGATGGCGGGGATATCGGCGCTGGCGGCGCCCATAAGCTGGGCGGGCACCGTCTTGTCGCACCCGCCCAGCAGGACCACGCCGTCAATGGGACTGGCGCGCAGCATCTCCTCTACATCCATGGACATGAGGTTCCTGTAGAGCATAGAGGTGGGCGCCAGGAACATCTCGCCCAGGGATATGGTGGGGAACTCCAGGGGGACGCCCCCGGCCTGCCAAACGCCGCGCTTGACGGCCTCCGCCACCGTCCTGAGGTGGACGTTGCAGTGGGTCAACTCACTCCAGCTATTGCAGATATCGATGATGGGGCGGCCCCGGAAGGCCTCCTCCGGCAGGCCCTCGGCCTTGAGGGCAGCGCGGTGAAGGAAACCTTCCAGGGTCTTGGGGGCGAACCAGGCGGTGCTGCGGAGCCCAGGCTGGGTCATGGCGGTCGTACCTCCTAAAACACGCATCCAGACAGCTTAGAAGAACCTGGGCACACCTCATATAATTGCCCGTTCACATCCATGCGGCGGTGACGGGCGGCCCGTAGGGGGATAGCCCAGGTCGCACGGCCCTATTATACAGGGAGGGAGGGATATCGGGCTGCATGAACGTCAAAAGGTGCCAGTTCCAGCAACCTACTGAGGAGGGGTATATCTACGCGGAGCTCCACCCCGGCCGCCGGGGCAAAGGGGTGGTCCTTCTCCTGTTCAAGGAGCCGGGCTACTACGCTCTGAGCCTGCAATACGAGACTGAGGAAGAGGTGCTGGAGTCGGTCCTAGAGTGGTACGGGGTGAGGCCAGAGGATTGGGAGGAGACGGACCAGCCGCCATACTGGTACCCTGAACCGGAATACATCCTGGAGCTGCGAAAGGCGTTGCAGAACCAGCCGCAAGAGGGGGAGCTAATCTACCGGCTGGTGATGCTGGAGCCCGGCCAGGAGCTGGGGAATGTGTTCGTCCTGCTGCTGGAGGAGCTAGGGTGCGAGCAGCACGTGGCCATGAGGGCGGTGTTTTGCGCCGAGCCGGCGGTTATCCGGTCATCGGTGCCGGAGACCCACGCCGCGGCCATCAAATCGGCTCTGGAGGCGGCCGGCGCTCGGGTGAAGCTGGAGCTGGACTACTGAAGGGCCTGGTGAGAAGCCCCCGGCAGGATGACCCCAGCCTCACAGGCCCAGCATCTTGATGAGGTGCTGAAGCTCCTTCCGGGTAGCATCGGAGACCTGTCCCCCGGGGTGGCGCACTCGGGACGTCTTGATAAGCCCTCGCAGGCGCAGGGCCTCCTTGCGTATGGTCAGGCCAATGCCCTCCTGGCTCTCGAAGAGGATGATGGGCAGGTAGCGGTAGAACACCTCTTCGGCCTTTCTCCTATCGCCTTCGGCCATGTGCCGGCAGACCTCCACGAGAATTTCAGGGTAGGCGAAGCCGGTCATGGCCCCGGCGGAGCCCCGGGACAGCTCGTCCAGCAGGAAGACGCCGCCCAGCCCGCCAAAGATGGCCAGTCTGTCCCCCAGGGCCTCTCGGATGGCGGTGATTTTGGGGGGAGTGGGCGGGTCTTCCAGCTTTAGGTAACGTACCGTGGGAATCTTCTCCGCCAGCCGCGCAATGAAGGGCACGGGCATGGAGACCCCCGAGGTCCTGGGGTAGTCCTGCACCACTATGGGCAGGTCCACGGCCTCGGCGATGCGCTGGTAGTGGACGAACAAGGCATCCAGGTTGGGCTTGGGCATAGGTGGAGCGGCCACCATTACGGCTGTGGCCCCCAGCTCCTGGGCCTGTTTGCTGTAGGCTATGGCCGCCTTGGTGCTGGCGGCAGTAGTACCCAGGGTCACAGGCATCCCGTCGGCGGCCTGTATGACCTTCTCCGCCACCAGACGCCGCTCGTCATCGGTGAGGCGGGCGGCCTCGCCGGTGACACCCAGGGCCACCACACCCCGGCACCCCACCTGGCGCGCCTTCTCCACCAGTCTGGGTATGCTTTCGACGTCCACCTCCTCCCTCTCATCGAAAGGTGTGGCAAGCATCCAGTGCATGCCGTAGAAGCTGTCTCTCATGGCTCTCTCCTCAAAGATTCCCTCGCGCCCTTGGAGGGGTGACCATAATGTAGCGAAGGCAGGCAAACGAGTCAAGGAAAACAGGGCGCTCCCAGGGCCGGGAGGAAAAGAAACAGAACAAATCCTCCAAAGGCCACCAGGGTGGGACAAGCCGGAACCGTCCTATCCCGAAAGAGGTGCGGGGTGCATGTTTTCCTGCCCTGCTTTCCGGTGTGGCGCTAAGTCCCCAGCTCCACGGGGATGGGGAAACGGCCCCCGAAGATATTCCCCTCCTTTGGCCACTGATCGGGGGGCAATTCGTAAAAAACCTCGATCTCGTTGCCGTCAGGGTCGGTGAAGTAGATACCCAGGGAGATGCCGTGGTCCCCCACGCCCAGGATGGGCACCTGCAGCGCCTCCAGGTGCCGGTAGAAATCCTGGAGCGCCTCCACCGACTCCACCTGCCAAGCGAAGTGGTAGAGGCCAACGCGGCGGGGGTCTGGGCCAGGAACACCGTCCCCAAGGGAGAGCAAGGCAAGCTCATGGGACTTGTCCTCGCTGGCGGAGAGGAAGGCCATGCGCGAGCCCAGTTGGGCGGTGACCTTCAGCCCTAGCACTCGAGTATAGAAGTCCACCGAGCGGCCCAGGTCGCGCACCCGCAGCACCAGATGGGCCAGCCCCTTGACCCTAGCCATCATGCACTCCTTCCCCGCCTCAGACCGGCGGTACCGACCTGCTCCCGCAGCACCAGGCCGTGGCCCTGCCCGTACACCACCCGCAGCACCCGTGCCCCAGGCACCGAAGTTACCTGGATGGTCCTTGGGGCACCGGCAGGGGCCGCTACCAGGGCATCGCCCGGGCCCAGGGCTTGGGCACCATCTTCGAGGGCCAGAGCCCCTTGGACCGGGAACAGCAGGGCGCCTTCGCCTGGCGACAGCTCTTGCTTCAGGTCGGCGCTGGCCTCCAGCGTTGTATCCGTGAAGAGGCGGATGTCACCGTTGATGGGAAAGCGGGCCTTGGGACCCACCATCTCCTTTGTGGACACTCCCTGTCCCTCCCGGTATCGGGGGGCATCCTGGTCTTTGAGCAAGGCAAAGGAGGCGCTGGGCACCCGGGTTGTAGTGCGGTACACCAGGATAAAGGCCCTGGCACGGCCTGGGGTATTATTCCACTCCTTGTGCAGCATCCCAGCCGCACCCTCGGTGAGGCGGCCCAGGTCGCCGGTATCCATGTGACCCTGAATGCCATTCTGGGCGTCGTCGTGGTCCACCGCGCCCTCCAAGATATAGAAGAGGCGTTCGTTGTTCCGGTGGGGGTGGTGGCCGATGCCGTGGTGGGGCTGGAACACCCCGTCGTGGACCATGATAAGAGGCCCCGAGGCCATGAGGCGCACGAAGGGGCCGATGATCTCGCGGGCGACCAGGCCAGGGACGCCAAAGTCATCCTCGTCCAGAACGGCATAATCACTGCGGCCCAGAAGCAGCAGGTCCTCCCTATCTTCTAGAAATCGCAACGGGGCACCTCCACTACCAAAGATGGCTTCCAAGGGTACAACGGCAGTATTGTTACGGGTCAGGAGATCCTTTCACCCACGCCCGATCTCCCGCTAGGAGGTACAGCGCCGCCCAGCGTTGCAGGGAGAGCCAAAGGCCGCCCCCGTAAATTGTAAAGGCATAACGCTGATGTTTCCTAGTAGCGTCTATTACATTATAGGCCCTCAGGCGTAGGAGAGGAACTCGGCCAGGGCGAGGACCTTCTCCTGGTCGTTGCCGAAGGCGAAGGTATAGGGGCCGGCGTAACCCAGCTCGGCCATGCGGCGGAAGAAGGCCCGGAAGTCGATGGTGCCCTGGCCCGGCACCAGGTGCTCCTCCTTGAAACCCCGGTTGTCGTTGACCCTCACCTGGCCAATATTCTGGACACCGAAGGCCTGAAGGAACCCTTCGATACCCTCCGGCTCCAGGTTGGCGTGGGCCATGTTGAAGGCCCAGGCCAGGCGAGGCGACTTCAGCCGGTCGAAGAACCAACGACACTCCTGGATGGTGTGGGGCATGTAATGGACCTCGGCATCCTGGGGCTCGATGTTGTGGTTCTCCAGCCAGAGGGGCACCCCCACCTCCTCAGCCCATTCCAGGGCCCGCTGCAGGCGCTGGAGGGCGGCCTCCTTGCGGCGCTCCACATCGCTGCTGAAGTGGTACCCGCCGTGGACCACCACCCAACGGGCACCCAGGCGCCCAGCCAGGCGAATGTTCTCCTCCAGGTACCGGTCAACGGCCTGGGCGACGTAGGGCGCCACCTCCGCCATGTTCACCGCCGAGGAGGTATGTACACCTATGGAGATACCCGTCTGGCGGCACATCTCCCACACCTGCTGGACCCGCCCCTCATCCCACCGGTCCAGGCGGTTGGGGCCCAGGTCTGCGTTGAAGTCCACGAAGCGGAAGCCGTGCCGGGCAGCGAAGGCCAGAGCCTCCTCTAGCTTCCTGGTTCCGGCGTCGAAGCCGAAGCGGTCCTTCAATGTCGGCCTCCTCTCTAGCAGTAAGAAAGGGGTGTGCCAGAGCAGCAGTGTACTCCAAGTAGGGGCAGTCGGACAGATGGCCCAGCGGGATGACGGCGGGACAGGTCAGTTCCAGTCCTTGTTCTGCCTCTCGTATTGGACAACTTGGGTTCGGCCAGTGACTGCGTTGAAAAGCTCCCAGGCGCCTATTTCGGCTGGCCGGGGCAGGTAGCAGCGGCGGGCCACCCCTGGGGGTCTCACGATGGCGATCTCCGTGCCATCCCGTTCTAGAATGCCCCAGGTGCTCTCCTCAGCCCTCAGAGACCTGGCCAGGGCCTTCTCCACCTCTTGCACCTCCATTCCATTACGCATGCCTATCTTGAGGTAGTAGGGCAGATGGATAGTTCGCCATACGGGGTGGCGGATGGCCTCCTCCATGGGCTTGAGCCTTAGCCGCAGCATACAAGGTTCCCTTCCAGGGCGTTGTCACGGCTCCCGGCGCTGAATAAGAAGGCCTCCGGGGGCAGCCAGTGAATTTATAGAGTCCTCAGGTACGGAGTTCAAGGGCTTACGGGGTATCCAATGGGCGGGTTTGGGCCGGCCTGCCTGGGACCTGTGGCCCGGGGCGCCTTGACACCCTTTCCAGGCCCGGCCATACTTGGGGAAGCCTTGGCTCTAGAAGGGGGTCCCATGCGGCTCAAGGACAGGGTAGCCATCGTGACCGGCGGGAGCCGAGGCATCGGCCGGGCCATAGCCCAGGCCCTGGCCCGCGAGGGAGCCCGCTTGGCTGTGACGGCGACTACCCTCGAAGGCGCCAGGGCCGCGGCGGAGGAGCTGCGGGCTTTGGGCGCAGGCGCCCTCCCCCTGGCCGTGGACGTCTCCCGCGAGGACGAAGTGGCCCGCATGGTGGAACAGACGACGGAGACCTTCGGACGCATCGACATTCTGGTGAACAACGCGGCGGTGAACCTGCCCAACCGCCGGATTGTGGACCTGAGCCTGCAGGAGTGGGAGTGGGTGCTGAGGGTGAATCTAACGGGCGCCTTCCTGTGCTCCAGGGCCGTGCTCCCCGTGATGATGAAACAGAGGTCGGGAAAGATCATCAACATCTCGTCCATAGGGGGACGCCACGGGGCCTACGGGCGCGGGCCCTACCGGGCCTCCAAGGCGGGCCTGATCAACCTGACAGAGACCCTGGCGGCGGAAGCCAAGGAGTATGGGATAGACGTGAACTGCATCTGCCCTGGCGGCGTGGAGACGGACATGATGCGGGAGATCAGCCAGGGCAACCTGCCCCCACGGCTGATGAAGCCCGAGGAGATCGCCGCCGTGGTGACCTTTCTGGCCTCCGACGAGTCCTCAGCTATCACCGGCACCGCCATAGACGTGTGGGGCGGCAACAACCCCCTGTTCAGATAACGGGAACAGGGGCACAGCCCCAGGGAAGCCCTGGAATGTGGGGCCCCGGTCCCAGGACCCCCCAGGGCCAAGACGTGGGTGCAGCAGGCCCCGTTTGCTTGTGGTTGGTGCCGCCCCAGGTCTCTCACCTTAGTGTAGTGACACCCTCTTGGCCCCCAGGCCAGGAGCCTACTACACCACGGTTTTAATGAAGAGGTACAGCCTGCCAGGGGATGAAGTGTGATTACTGTGAAAATCCCGGGGTAGCTACCTCCGAGGTTACCCTCTGAGTCGGCCTCGCGGCACCGATGACACTGGAACTTCTTCGCCAATGGGCCCAAGGGTATTTTCATCCTTCGTGGCTTCCCAATGACATGAGACATGGGCATTCTGAGGGGGCGCAGCTCGGAAGGACCTGGAGGTGGCCCAGAGGCTGTGAGACTATTGCAAAATCGGCCGTTTTAGGTCTCCATATCCCTCCGCCAAGAGCCTCGATAACCCTGCCGA
>DAOUBE010000210.1:0-3024 GCA_034432835.1 Dehalococcoidia bacterium
TGAGGGGGCCACCTCCTTTCTGGTCTATTCTCACCCAGAAGTGTGGCCCCTTCTGCTTCTACTTTTCCACGCCTACTGTCTCATATCTATCTGAACTTTTCAGGGAAATCTACAGAATTGTTAAATCCTGGCCCCACCCCGGTTCCCTTTGCTGGACTTCCCGTGGCCGTATGGTTATGATTATGGGTTAGGGGGCGCCAGATGGTCGTTGTTGTGATGGATGAAAGCAAGTTCCTGGCCCGCCTGAAGGAGCGGGTCCCCGCGGACAAGTGGCCCCTGGTGGAGGAGGCTTATCGCTTCGCCGCCGCCTGCCACGACGGACAGACCCGTGTATCCGGTGAACCCTTCATCGCCCATCCCATTCAAACGGCCCTCTTCTTGGCTGACCTGCGCCTGGACGCCGCCACGGTGGCGGCAGGCCTGCTCCATGACGTCATTGAGGACTGCGGTGTCACGGTCCAGCAGATAGAGGAGAAGTTCGGCCCCGAGATCGCCAAGCTGGTAGATGGCGTCACCAAGCTCACCCGCATGGACCTGATGCTCACCAGCGACTACGATAAGGCGTCCCTCCGCTACACCGAGGAGGGCCACCTCCACGCCGAGAGCCTCCGCAAGATGCTGGTGGCCATGGCCGAGGATGTTCGCGTGGTCCTGATAAAGCTGGCCGACCGCCTTCACAACATGCGCACCCTCAAGGCCCTGCCCCTGGAGCGGCAGAAGGCCATCGCCCAGGAGACCCTGGACATCTACGCACCCCTGGCCCACCGCCTAGGCATGTGGGAGATGAAGTGGCGCCTGGAGGACCTGGCCTTCCGATACCTGGAGCCCGCCAAGTACCGCCAGATCTCCAAGCGCCTGGCGGCAAAGCGGGAGGAGCGGGAGGCCTACATCGCCAAGGTGGTGAAGGTGCTGGAGGAGGAGCTGGAGAAGGCCGGTATCAAGGCCGAGGTCAAGGGCCGGCCCAAGCACATCTACAGCATTTACCGCAAGGCCCAGAAGTATGCCCAGATGGGCAAGGAGCTGAGCGATATCTACGACCTCTTCGCCATCCGGGTGCTGGTGCGCACCAAGGCCGACTGCTACAACGCCCTGGGTGTGGTCCACAACCTTTGGCACCCTCTCCCAGGCCAGTTCGACGATTACATCGCCAATCCCAAAGAGAACATGTACCAGTCCCTGCACACGGCGGTGATGTGCGACGGGGGTGTCCCTCTGGAGGTGCAGATACGCACCTACGAGATGGACCACGTCGCCGAGTACGGCGTGGCCGCCCACTGGCGTTACAAGGAAGGCGCCTCCAGGGACATGAAGTTCGAGGAGAAGATGACCTGGCTGCGCCAGCTCCTGGAGTGGCAGCGGGAGATGGCCGGGGCCGAGGAGTTCCTGGAGTCCGTCAAGACGGACATCTTTCGGGACCAGGTCTTTGTCTATACCCCCAAGGGAGACATCAAGGAGCTGCCCGCCGGTTCCACGCCCCTGGACTTCGCCTACCACATCCACACCGAGCTGGGACACCGCTGCATAGGCGCCAAGGTAAACGGCAAGCTGGTCTCCCTGGACTACCAGCTAAAGAACGGCGACACGGTGGAGATCCTGACCAGCAAGGTGGCTCGTGGCCCCAGCCTGGACTGGCTGAACCCCCACCTGGGGTACGTCCACACCGCCAGCGCCCGCGGCAAGATACGCCAGTGGTTCCGTAAGCAGGAGCGGGCCAACAACATCCAGCGCGGCAAGGACCTGCTCCACCGCGAGCTCAAGCGCCTGGGCCTCACCGCCAGTGAGGAGGACCTGGCCCGTTCCTTCCGCTTCGAGGCCGCCGACGAGATGTACGCCGCTCTGGGCTCTGGTGGTCTTACCGTTGGGCAGGTCATAGCCAAGCTGACACCGCCGGAGGAGGAAAAGACTCAGGACCTCACCAAGGCCGCAACACCCTCCGCCATCACCACAGCAGGGATACAGGTGTTGGGGGTGGGAGACCTGCTGACTCGCATGGCCCGGTGCTGCAACCCCATCCCCGGTGACGAGATCGTAGGGTTCATCACCCGGGGCCGGGGCATCACCGTCCACAAGAAGGGCTGCCCCAACATTGGCAAGGAGGACGAGACCGAGCGCATCGTCAACGTGGAGTGGGGCACCACTAAACAGCTCTATCCGGTGCGGGTGGAGATCTCGGCCTGGGACCGGGTAGGCCTGCTCAGGGACATCTCCACCCAGGTGTCCGAGGAGGGCGTCAACATAGCCTCGGTGACCACCCAGGAGAAGGCCGACCGCACCGTTAGCATCTCCCTCACCCTCCACACCAGCGGCATAGACCAGCTCAGCCGGCTGTTCTCCAAGCTGGAGGCGGTCCGGGGCGTCTTCAACGTGACCCGTAGCGCTGGCTGACAGCGCTACTTTCCTAACAGGTACCGCCCCTTCTGGGGTGTAGGGGACTACGTACGCTGCTGGAGGTCTCAGTCCCAAGGGAGAAGCGCTGAGTGCCCCCCTTGGGATAGCGTGGGATGTCCCTCTGACCAGGGCCGAGCCCTGGTGCCACGGAGTTTACTACCTGGCCCTTTCCAGGGTAATATATTGCATTGATGGTGTAGCAAGGTAGGAGGTAACCTTTGGCCAAACTCAACAAAGCGGCCAGGCAAGCAGTAAGGCGGAGCCTCATGAACAAGGGCGTGCGCTCCAGTACCAGGACCATGGTCTCCAAAGCCGTCTCCCTCATACAGCAGGGGAATCTGGAGGCCGCCCAGGAAGCGGTTCGCAAGGCTGTCATCACCCTGGACAAGGCTGCCCAGAAAGGCGTTATAGATCGCAACAACGCCGCCCGGCGCAAGTCCAGGCTGATGGCAAAACTGAACGCCGCCAGAAAATCCAAGGCAGCCTGATCCCACTCTCCCGCTAGCCGTTCCCCCGTTCCGTTGCGCCACTTCACCCATGAAAAAGTTCAGATAGATATGAGACAGTAGGCGTGGAAAAGTAGAAGCAGAAGGGGCCACACTTCTGGGTGAGAATAGACCAGAAAGGAGGTGGCCC
>DAOUBE010000211.1:0-5151 GCA_034432835.1 Dehalococcoidia bacterium
GGGCCACCTCCTTTCTGGTCTATTCTCACCCAGAAGTGTGGCCCCTTCTGCTTCTACTTTTCCACGCCTACTGTCTCATATCTATCTGAACTTTTTCATGCAGACTACCGGGAAGAAGCCAGAGGGCGGCACGTGTCAGACGGCAATTTGCCCGGCGGCTACTTTGGGGCCGCCGCAACCACAGCATCACTATCGCGCTTACTATAACAACACCCTTTCCCCAGCCCACCCTCCACTCCCTCCCACCTTCCTCTACTACCAGGTTATCTCCGCATGGCTCGTTATCTCACAGACCGTGTTGTGTCCGTGGTCCGGCACCTCCTGGCACTCCTCCGGCGGAACGTAAAGCCTCATGACCGCCGTGCTGCCCACCCCGGGGGCGCACCAGACAAAAAGAAGGGGGCCAGGGTAAGACCTGGCCCCCTTTTTACAGGAGTGTCTGTCCTCCTATACCGCGTCAGGACCGGCTCTTCACTCGGTTGTCGTTGATGTAGTCCCAAACAAACTCCATGCCCAGCCCAGGCGTCTGGGGCAGTACCACATTACCCTCACCATCCAGAGGGTCGCAGATGGCCTTCAGATAGGGAGGAGGCGTCTCGTAGTCGAAGTCTGGCGCCAGCAGCCCGCGCTCAAAGTACTGGCACACCGACTCTGGCGTGGCGCCCAGCACCTGGCTGTGGGCCCAGCCCCCACCGTGGATCTCGCACTGGATGCCGAAGGCCTGGCAGATGTGGACCATCTTCATGCAGCCCGTTATACCCCCATACCCGATGTCTATGCGCATCATGTCCGAGGCCCCCTGAAGCACCCACTCGGCCCGGGTAAAGATACCTCCGGGGGTATGCTCCGGGGCCAGCACGGCTATGTCCAGCTCCCGAGTCAGCCGCTTGTAGGCCTCCATGCGGGTCTCGCTCATGGGGTGCTCCAGCCAGTAGTAGCCTAGCTTCTCCAGCTCCCGCCCCACCCACAGCGACTGCTCCAGGGTGTACACCCCAAAGGGGTCCAGCATCAGCACCATATCGTCGCTCACGGCCTACCGCACCGCCCGGCAGATCTCTACGTCCTCCTTGGGAAAGCCCGGGAGCTGAGGCCACGGCTCCTTGGTGTAGGGGTTCCAGTAGATATTGGCGTGGACCTTATAGGCCTTATAGCCCTGCTTCTTGCACTCCAGGGCGTGCTGAGCGTAAACCTCTGGCCCGCCCATGTTGGGGTGGGTGCTGGCGTAGGCCTTTACCTTGTCCCGGCACCCGCCCAGGACCTTGTGGACGGGAAGGCCCAACATCCTCCCGAAGAGGTCCCACAGAGCGCAGTCCACGATGCCCGCCTGGGCCTCCGTCAGGTAGGGGGTGCTGGTCCACATCTGGTCCATCCAGTTCCACAGCTTCTCGCGGTCCAGGGGATTCTCCCCCACCAGCAGCGGCTTGATCACCCTCTCCATGATCACCGGATCGCCTCCCAGGCAGTAGCCCTCCACTCCCTCGTCGGTGGAGATCCGGGTGATGGTCCTGGTGGTGTCCACCTCCTCGTCCAGCATCACCGGATAGCCCCACCGGCTGAGGCGGGTCCTGCTCTTGGTCCTAAATGTGATGGCCTCGACGTTGGTAATCTTCACAGGCAGTCTCCTCTCTTCGCGGAGGCTGGGCCTCCGGAAATGGTTACTCGCAGCTAGAGACTCCGCAGCCTGGGGTCGAACCTGTCCCGCAGCCAATCCCCCAGGAAGTTAAGGCACATCACCAGCAGGCCAATGGCCAGGCCGGGGAACATGGAGATCCACCAGGCGTTGCGCAGGTAGTTACGCCCGTCGGCCACCAGGGAGCCCCAGGTGGGCGTGGGCGGCGGGATCCCGGCCCCCAGGAAGCTCAGGGCGGCCTCTACCAGGATGAGCTGCCCCACCCTCAGTGTGGCTATGACTATCACCGTGTTCACCACGTTGGGCAGGATATGCTTGAGGATGATGCGATAGGCGGGGGAGCCAGCTACCTTGGCCATAGATACGTAATCGCGGGTCTTGAGGCTGAGGACCTCGGCGCGGATGTTACGGGTAAAGGCGGGCCATGACACCAGCACCAGCAGTCCGATCATGATGAACAGACTTCCCCCCACCGTCACGGCCACTACCAGGGCCACCAGAATGAAGGGCAATGCCAGCCACATGTCCACGAAGCGCATTATCAGCTCTTCCCAGAGCCCACCGGTGTACCCCGCTACCACCCCTAGGCCAGTTCCCAGCACCGTCCCGAACACCAGGGCGATGCTGGCCACCGAGAGGGAGGTCCTGGCACCCCGTATTATCCTGCTCAGCATGTCACGGCCCAGGGCGTCGGTGCCCAGGAGGTACTTGGAGGTGCCCTTCTCAAACCAGGCGGGCGGCAGGTTCTTTTCCCGCAGATGCACCACCAGGGGGTCGTGGGGCTCTATGAGAGGCCCCAGCACAGCCACCGCTACCAGGCCCAGCACCACCGCGCCCAGGAAGGCGGGCCACCAGGGAAATCGGCGGAGCGTCGCGCCCATGTTGGAAGGCAGCCACCGCCGGGAGGGTCTGACCGCTGCTTTAGAATCCGTAACCATCAATCGTATCTAATTCTGGGGTCAATGTAGCCGTAGGCTATGTCCACCAGAAAACTGGCCCCAACAAATATCACCCCAAAGACCAGGCTGGTCCCCACCACTATGGCCGGATCATTGTTCCAAACCGACTCCACCGCCAGGCGGCCCATGCCAGGCCAGGAGAACACCACCTCCACCACAATGGCCCCCGTCAGCAGGCCAGCCATCAACAGGCCGCTCACCGTCAGGGGAACGATGAGGGCGTTCCTGAAGGCGTGCTTCCAAATGAGCACCCAGGTGCTCACCCCCTTGGCCCGGGCCAACCTTATGTACTCCGCGTCCAGCACCTCCAGCATGGCCGAGCGGGTCAACCGCAGGTACCCGGCCGACGGCCCCCAGGCCAGGGTCAGCGTGGGAAGAATGTAGTTCCTGACGGCGAACCCTTCGCCCTGGGTGCCCGTGGGTAGCCACCCCAGCATCACAGAGAACACAAAGATGCCCATGAGCCCAATCCAGAAGGCCGGCGTCACCTGGCCCAGCAGGGCAAAGACCCGGCCGGCGTAGTCCCAGGGCGTTGAGCGCTTGACCGCCGAAAGCACCCCCAGGGGTATCCCCACCAAGGTAGCCACCAGCCATGCCGACAGGGCCAGCTTGGCCGTGGCCGGGAACTTCTCCCTGATCTTGGTGGTGACAGGGACGTTGTCCACCAGGCCGCTGCCCAGGTTGCCCCGCAGGACCTCGGACAGCCAGTAGGGGTAACGGATGTACACCGGCTTGTCCAGATGCAATCGCCTCCCCGCAGCCTCCCACGCCTCCTTGGTCAGGCCATAGCCCCCGCCGCCTTCGCCGGGGAAAAGGGCGGCCCTGGGGTCGCCCAGGAGGTTTGTCAGCGCAAAAACAACGATGGTGAGGCCCAGCAGCGCCAGCAGGGAGAATAGGAGCCTTCTGAGGACAAATCTAACCACCCCGGTCCACCTGCTCTCAGTCCACAGTGCGTATTAAGACTACCTACCGGGCGTACCCTGGTCAAGGCACGCCCGGTAGGTTGCGCCATCGGTCACCAGCTCCCTAGGGGGCCAGTGTCACCGTCTCCATGCTCCACACCCCGCCCAGGTTGGAGACCGTTGGGTACATCTCCCAGGCGGTAACCGTCCTGGGATTGTAAACCGCCGGCGAGCTCAGCTCCCAAACCCCCACCTTGAGCACCCATTCCCTGTTGTAGTCGTACCATTGGGTGATGAGGTTGGTCAGCTCCTCGGGGCTGGAGGCCTTGCTCATGTTCAGGAAAGTCTCCGTGGCCTTGGGAATCTCTATGGAGTGCCCGAAGCCTGGAGATGAGATTGCGCTCAAGAAGTTGCCATAGGGCCAAGTACTGGGGAACATAGTGTCCCCAAAGGGCACCAGCTTTGTATTGGTCCGGTTCACCAGGGTAGGCCGGAAAGAGGAATAGACCACCTTGTCCAGGGTCAGGTTGATACCCAGCTCCGTCTGCCACACCGAGGCCAGGACCTCCCCCAGCTCCACGTTGGTGCCACTGGGGCCCACCCACATCTCGGCGTTGAAGCCGTTAGGATAGCCGGCGTCCCTCAGCAACTGCTTGGCCTGCTGGGGGTCGTAGGGGAACCCCCACCTCTCCTGGAAAAGGGGGTCGTCCACGGATATACCCGTGGTGTAGTTGACCTTGCCGAAGCCTCCCAGGATGGACTCCACCAGGTCCTCCCTGGGGATGGTCAAGGCCATGGCCAAGCGGACCTTCCTGGCCCGCTCCATGGACGCGGGGTCGCTGGGGTCACCTATCCATGGCTTACTGGTGTCCCGCTGGCGCTCCAGGGCCTCGCCGGTGCGAGGGTGGGTATCCTCCCAGTAGTTGCCCGCGAACACCAGCCCCGCCGAGCTGCTCACCGCCTCGGGCGCGAACTGGAACCCCTCATCCAGCAGGGCCTGCCAGTCGGAAGGCTGTATCTGGGCAGCGTGGGCCTCTCCCGTCTCCAGCATGGCCCGCCGAGCCCCGGCCTCGGGTACCTCCAGCAGCTTGTAGCCGGTTACCCGCGGCGTTACCCGCCAGTGGTTAGGCACCGCCGTGGCGAACACACCCTCGTGCTCCGGCCACTTGTCTATCACAAAGGGCCCGGTGCCTATGGTCACCTTCCTGGCCTCCTCCTCCCCAAGCTGGTCTGTCACCCTCTTAGGAGAGATGAGGGTCCGCTCCCAGTAATCGCTGAGGAACTGCATGGGTACCGCCAGGCTGTAAGAGTGGAAGTGGAGACGGACGGTGTCCGGGGCCACCAGCTCCGCCCCAGTCATGAAGGAGTTCAGCTCACCCGCCGAGCTGTGCACGCTCTCAGGGGTCGTGCAGGCACAGGCGCTGTTAAAGGTCCACACCACATCCTCGGCAGTCATCTCGCCCCAGTCTTTGTGGAACTGAACGCCCTTCCGGATCTTGAAGTCGGCGGACTGCCAGTCGGGCGACAGGGTCCAGGACTCGGCCAGCATGGGCTCAAGGACAAGTTGGCCGCCGTCGCGCTTCACCGTAAGCAGGGTCTCCATTATCCCCAGCTCGCTATTGATAGCGGCGGCAGCGCTGAACTTGGGCAGGCTTCCCTG
>DAOUBE010000212.1:0-6172 GCA_034432835.1 Dehalococcoidia bacterium
GTTCTACCAGCTGTACGACGGCGACCTGAATATCCCCGCCCTCAACCAGGCCCTCCTGGCCTGGGAGCTAACCTATAACTCCATCAGGCCCCACCAGGCCTGGACTACAACACCCCAGCCCAGTATCTTACTAAGCACCACCCAGAACTGGTCCCTAAAATAACCCGACTGTCTCATATGTTCTGAACCAGTACACTGTCTTCAAAAGCCTTTTCCACCGTGCTATAATCTCCCTGTGACCTGCGCCTGGCCTGAGTGAGGGCTCACACTGGCGGCAGAAGCATGCTACTTGGAAAAGGAGGCACACTAGGTGGCTTACGTAATTACTGAGCCCTGCGTCGGAGTCAAGGACGGAGCATGCGTTGATGTATGCCCCGTGGACTGCATCTACACTACCGACGACGACCAGCAGTTCTTTATCAATCCCGATGAGTGCATTGACTGTGCCGCATGTGAGCCGGTCTGCCCGGTTACCGCTATCTTCGCCGAGGACGCTGTACCCGAGCAGTGGAAGAGCTACATCCAGAAAAACCGCGACTACTTCGTCGAAAGGGATCCTTCTACCCTCAAGCGCACCCGATAGCAGTCCGCCAGGGGCTACGGCCAGTCCTCCTGACTATAGGGATACCGTAGCCTCTTTCTTTTGCCATGCAGGCCCTTGCCTGGTCGTTGGTTAGAAAACGTGGGAGATGGATGGGCTGGCCAGGGCTGGGTCTGACCGTTGGGTACACCCGCCCAGGGAGTCCGGCCCCTGCCCTACACCTCCCGCATCTGACTACACAAGAGGTGTGGATTCGCCATGGGTATGGGAGTCGCAGAGGTCATAGCGCTGAGTGTGGCGCTGCTGGGAGCGGGGACGGTGGCCCTCACCCTCTTTGTAATCCAACTGTGCAAGTACCGCAAGATACGCTCCATCCTGAGCCAGCTCCTCACCGATCTGGAGCGTAACGCTTACCTGCTGACGCCGGTGCAGGAGCCCCGGGAGGGGGCCAGCGCTCCCGTGCGGCGCATAGAGGTCCAGTGGCCCAGGGCAAACCTGGAGGCCGAAGCCTGGTGGTCCCACAGGTCAGACCTTTGGTTCCTTCCCGAAGACCTAGAGCGCAGGCTGCGATACTTTGTCCTCCAGGTCAAGGACGTCAACAGAAAGTTTGACGAGCTCCGTTACCAGAGCCCCGCCAGCAGGCTGGTGGTGCGCGAGAAGGTGGGCACGGGCATCCTCAACTATCTGGAGGAGGCCAACCGGGCCCTGTACCGCGACCTTAAGGAGCAGATCAAGCGCCTCTAACCCCACCCTGGGCCGACCTTTGACCAATGGCGCGCCTCTGTGGGATTATATGCCTAACCGACCAGCAGGAGGAGCCATGGACCCCGTGCTGCAGATGGTGGTGGATACTATGCGTACTATAGTCAGCGACAACGAGGGCGCCGTAGTGGAGCTTTTGGGTGCCCAAGACGGCGTCCTCAAGGTGCGCTACTTCCAGGGTCGGAACGAGGAGTGCCCCGAGTGCGTCATGCCCCCGGATTCCTTCCGCCAGATGATGCTGGAGGTCCTGAAGGTCCAGGCGCCCTACATTCGCGATGTGGAGCTGGAGCCTCCTAGCTAGCGCAGGCCCCGCTGCCGGGTGTCTGCCTCCAGATAGCAGCCTCGTGCCCTGCCTCAGCGTTAGCAGACCAAGGCCCAGACCCCAAGAGTACCTTCCCAGCACAGGCTAGGGCAGTCACAGCACCCTTCGCGAGCCCCGGTAGTTGACACCCTTCAGGTGAACTTTCATGCCCTCGGTACGGGCCTCCAGAAGCAACCGGTCTCCCTCGGGAGTCACCCCCAGCAGGGTCTCCAGCATGTAGATTATGGCGCCCGATGCCCACGCCTGGGGTGCGTTGGCCCAGGGGTAGGGTACGGGGCACGACAGCGCCCGCCTGGGGTACCCGGCGAACAGCTCCGGAGGGCGGTGATGGGGAAAGGCCTCGCAGGCGTCCAGCAGGGACATGATGACCTGACGGGCCTCCTTATCGAAGCCGTAGCGGGCCATCCCGGCCACGATAATAGAGTTGTCGTGGGGCCAGACGCTGCCGTTGTGGTAAGAGACCGGATTATAGCGGGCCATCTCCGAAGACAGGGTCCGGATGCCCCAGCCAGAGAACATGTCCGGGGCCATCAAGCGCTCCACGGTCTTGGCTGCCTTGTCCCGGTCTATTATCCCACTCCATAGACAGTGGCCAGGGTTGGAGGTGATACTATCCACGGGGCGCTTGCGGCCGTCCAGGGCCACCGCGTAGAACCCCTCCTGGGGCATCCAGAAAGCCTGGTTGAACTGCGCCTTCAGCTTCTCCGCCTCCATACGCAGTCGGTGGGCCCTATCGGCGTCTCCCAGGAAAGCGTACACCTCGGCCATCTTGCGCTTGGCGTCGTACACGTAGCCCTGGACCTCCGCTAGGGCGATGGGGCCTTGGGCCAGTGGGCCGCTGGCGAAGGAGATGGAGTCCCCGGAGTCCTTCCAGCCCTGGTTCCGAAGGCCCCTCCTGGAGTGCCTTTCGTACTCCACGAACCCGTCGCCGTCCATGTCCCCATACCTGTCAATCCAAGCCAGGGCTGCTTCTGCGGCCGGCAGGAACCTGCGTAGCAGTCCTATATCCCCGGTCCACTGGTAAGCACACCAGAGAAGTATCAGGAATAGAGGCGTGGCATCCACGCTACCGTAGTAGGCGGCATGGGGCAACTCTTCCAGGAATGAGAGCTCTCCCCTGCGAATCTCGTGAGGAATCTTTCCCGGTTCGGCGTCCCTGAACTCGTTGACCTCAGTGGCCTGATGGGAGGCTAAGGTGTACAGGGTGCCCACCATGAGCTCGGTGCCCAGCAGCTTGGTCTGTATGGCGCTGATTATGGAGTCCCGCCCGAAGAGGGCCACAAACCAGGGCAGACCGGCAGCTAGGATATAGTGGCCGTCCTCCTGCCGTAGCCGGAGGGAGCGCAGGTCGGAGACGGCCTGCTCGTACACCTGCTGGCAGACGGGGTTATCGGACTCCATCTCCGGCAGCTCCTCCAGGGGCTGCCCCGGCTCCTCGGACTCGGGAAGCCTGTCCAGGTGGGTGATACCCCTTCGGTACTGGCCGAAGGGATTCCCCAGGATAGACTTGACGCAGCGCATCTCCTCCGGGGGCCGGTCCAGCACGGGCAGGATGGTCACACAGGTGCGCCAGGGCTCCTTTGGCTCCAGGGTGACGCTGAAAACCGCCGTGTTGCCCTGGAACTGAGGCTCCCCGTTGAAGGTAATCCAGGTCTCGCGCCTGAACTTCCCCCTCTCGTACACCAGACTCAGGTGGCTGGGGCCGGGGCACTCCACCTTGATCTGTCCCACCTTGCGGACAGAACCTAGGCGCACCTCGAACACGTCGGCGAAGTCAGCATCGAAGGTCAGCTCCAGGTTGATGGTCCGGGTCTTGGAGGAGTGGTTGACCACGGTGATGTCTTCGTGGAGGCCGTGGGCGATGTGCCTGTCCCTCACCACGCTGATGGTGCTGGCCGGCATCCTCCGCGTGCCTGAGGAGCAGGAGTAGAAGCTGGCCAGGGAGGAGTCGAAGGTATAGGAGCCCAGGGGGATGAGCTCGCGCCCATCTATGGTGAGCACGAAGGTGGAGAGGAAACGGGTATCGTAGGCGTAAAAGCCTTCCGACGTCCGGGGCCGGATGTTGCCGCTCCGCTCTGACACCAGGAATACCGGACCCGCGGACATGATCGCCAGGTCACCAAACATCAGCCAGGCCTACCTACCAAAACCGCCACAGCCCACCCCTTGCAGGCCGCAGGGTTGTCCTACGAGCTATGTAAAAAGATTAGACTACCAACGTGTGCCCGCTGTCAACCAAAGGCAACGCAATTTTGGGCGATTCTGACCTAGGGCCCTTCCATAGCTGTCTCCCTGGACTCGCCCGCGCCCCCCTCGGCTATGCTCTGGTAAACGGTCAGGTAATCGTCCACCATGCGGGAGACGTTAAACTGCTTCTCCACGTGGTCTCGGCAGGCCACGGGGTCTATCTCGTCCACCTTGTTGACAGCCTCCACCATCTCATCCAGCGAGTCCACCACCCATCCAGAGAGGCCGTGTTTGACCACCTCTGGGACCGCGCCGCGATTGAGGGCCACCACCGGGCAGCCGCAGGCCATGGCCTCCACCAGGAAGAGGCCAAAGGGCTCCGGCCAGGTGATAGGGGCCAACAGGCAGCGGGCGCGGCAGAAAAGCTCCTGCTTGAGATGCCAGTCCGCCTCTCCCACGTACCGGACCAGGTCGCCATCCACCTGGGGCAAGACCTGGGTCTGGAAATATTCCTGGTCAGGGGTGTCCACGTTGCCCGCTATGATGAGCCGCTGGCCCAGCCGGCGGGCCACTTCTATGGCCAAATGGGTGCCCTTCTCGGGACTGATGCGGCTGAGATACAGTAGGAAATCCTCCCGGTCGGCGCCGTTGAAGGGGTAGGCAGAGCAGTCTATGGCGTTGTAGACCACCCCGGCGAACCGCTCCTTGGGGGGCAGCAAGGACTTGGCTGAGCGGCTAATGGTGTTGTACCAGCCGGCGTACTTGTGAAAGAGGAGCACGTAGTCCCCCTGAAGTGCGCCATGGAGGGTAGTGAGCATAGGGGTTTCCACCAGGCTGGCCATGGCTAGGCCCTCCGGGGCCGTGTGGTTGTGGATGACATCAAACTCCCCAGCGCGCTCCAAACAAGAGACCACGTTCAGCATGTTGAGGATGGACCTGTCCCTGGCCGTGCCTCTCAGGAACCTCGGACACACAGATACCAGCTCGGCCCTGGTGATAGAATCGCCGCTGGCGAAGAGGGTGACCTTGTGCCCCCTTCTCACCAGCTCCTCGGTGAGGAGGCTTACCACCAGCTCGGTGCCTCCGTACGCTACAGGCGGTACCCGGATCTCCAGTGGCGCGACCATCGCGATACGCATATCCCACCACCTCCCAGCGATTCCAACACAAACCCACCACACCGATATGCGGCAGCGAAGAAACTGACACTAAGCCCGGGACCGGGGTTGGCCCCTGGTTAACATTTTTCCACGGCTTGACCCCTTTTTCAAGTTATGTAACGCAAGAAAAATCCGTCACCCGTTGGACAGGGCGACCTGCACGGAGAACCAGAGGGGGCTGGAGAAGGAAGCAGCAGGCCCGGAGGGTGAAGCCTCAACCAACACCTCGATGCCGGGGGCCTCAGGGCCTCTCAATCCGCGCCAGCGGCCTTGTCAGAGACCGTGTCTGCAGACAAACCTTGGAGGTACCCCAGCCAAGGCACCTGGCCTCTGCCCCCGTCCACCCTCACCATCTCCATCCCCATCCTTCTGCCAAAGTACCACACCAGGTGCTGACAAACCTCGTCCACATCGACTGGGCGGTCCAGAAGGCGGGCCATGGAGGTCACCCCCCTGTCTTGGATACCGCAGGGGATGATGTACTGGAAGTAGGAGAGGTCAGTGTTGACATTGAGGGCGAAGCCGTGGGAGGTGATACCCCGGCTGACCTTCACCCCTATGGCGGCGATCTTCTCCTGGCCCACCCAGACGCCGGTGAGGCCCGGTACGGTGCCCGCCCTGATGCCGAAGTCTGCCAGGGTATCCACTATAATCTGCTCCAGGGTCCGGACGTACTGGATGGGGCCACCCCAGCCCCGGATGTTGACTACGGGATAACCCACAAGCTGGCCAGGCCCATGGTAGGTGGACTCGCCGCCGCGGTCAACCCAGAACAGGCTGGCCCCCAGCCGGGCTAGCTGGTCTGGGCCCACCAGCACCTGGGAGGCCTGGCCGCTGCGGCCCAGGGTATAGACGTGGGGGTGCTCCAGCAGCAGAAGGGTGTCGGGCTGCTCCCCCTGGTGCACCCTTTCCACCAACTGCCTCTGGAGGTCCCACGCCCGCTGGTATTCCACCAGCCCGAGGCGTACCACATGACAGGCCCGGCTACCCATGGCCACCACCATCTCCCCAGTGAAGACTTCTACTACTGCCATGATAGGCGTACTAGAGGCGGACTGCAAATCTCTAGATACGGCCAAAGCTGCACATACCCATGGCAAACTGAAAAAGTTCAGATAGATATGAGACAGTAGGCGTGGAAAAGTAGAAGCAGAAGGGGCCACACTTCTGGGTGAGAATAGACCAGAAAGGAGGTGGCCC
>DAOUBE010000213.1:0-3498 GCA_034432835.1 Dehalococcoidia bacterium
CAAGACCAACACCCCCGAGTTCGGCCTATCTGCCACCACAGAGAACCGCGTGGGAGACCCCTGCCGCAACCCCTGGGACCCTCAGCGCACCCCCGGCGGCTCTAGTGGCGGTGCGGGCGCCGCTCTGATAGCCGGCCTGTGCGCCATCGCCACCGGCAGCGACGGCGGTGGCTCCATCCGCATACCGTGCAGCTTCACCGGTACCTACGGCATCAAGCCCACCCAGGGCCGCGTGCCGCGCTACGGCGGCGTCGGCAAGACCGCCCCCAACCAGACCTCCCAGTCCGGCCCCATGAGCCGCACCGTCAAGGACAGCGCCATCCTCCTCCAGGTGCTCTCCGGCCATGACCCTCGCGACCCCATCTCTCTGCAGCAGCGGCCCCCCAACTTTCTGGCCGCCCTGGACAAGGGTGTCCGGGGCCTCCGCATGGCCTGGAGCGGCAACCTGGGCTATGCCGCCGTGGAGCCCGAGGTGATGGAGGCCACGGCCAGGGCCGCCCGCGTCTTCGAGGAGCTGGGAGCCACGGTGGAGGAGCCTAACCTGGCCCTGACCGAGCCTTACCCACCCTTCTTCGACCTGTTCTCCACCAACACCTACGCCGCCTACGGTCACTTGTACGAGGAGCAGCGGGACAAGCTCACCGACTACGCCGCCACCTTCATGGAGCACGGCAAAAAGGTGACCGGCGCCCAGTACGCCCGGGTCATCCGCTACATCGACGGCCTTAAGCTCCAGATGGATACCTTCATGAAGCGCTACGACCTGCTCCTGACGCCATCCATGGCTGTGGTGGCCTTCCCCATCGGGCGGCGGCCCACAAAGATCGCTGGCCGGGACTCGGACCCCTGGTGGGGCTTCATGCCCTTCACCTTCCCCTTCAACATGACCGGGCAGCCCGCCGCCAGCATACCCTGCGGCTTCTCCAGCGAGGGCCTGCCCATGGGCCTGCACATTATCGGCCGCCGCGGTGACGAGGCCACCGTCCTGCGTGCCTCCGCCGCCTTCGAGCAGGCCCGCCCATGGGACAACCGCCACCCTCCCGTCTCCTGACCGGAGGATAGCCGCGTACCCTGGCCCGACGGCCTCGGAGGGCCAGAAGACCTATCAAAGGAGATTCACATGGACCTTACAGGACGCGTAGCCATCGTCACCGGGGGGGCCAGCGGCATCGGCCGGGGCATCGCCCTGGTGCTGGCCCAGTACGGCGCCGACGTCACTGTGGCCGACCTGAACCTGGAGGGCGCCCGGGCCGTGGCCCGGGAGGTGGAGCAGCAGGGCAGAAAGGCCCTGGGCATCCAGGTGGATGTGACCAAGAAAGATTCCACCCAGAAGATGGCCTCGGATACTTTGGCCCGCTTCGGCAAGATAGACATCCTGGTGACGGCGGCGGGGATCATCGCCGCCCCGGGCTGGCAGGACTACGGCTACTCCCGGGAGATAGACTGGGACCTAACCTTCCAGGTCAACGTCAAGGGCATGGTCTTCTCCGCCGAGGCCGTGTCTCCCTCCATGAAAGAGCGGCGCTACGGCAAGATCATCAACATAGCCTCCATCGCCGGCCGCCAGGGGCGCCCCTACGTCCCCCACTACTCCGCCTCCAAGGCCGCCGTCATCAACTGGACCCAGGCCCTGGCCCTGCAACTGGCGCCCTACAACATCAACGTCAACGCCATCTGCCCAGGCCTCCTCTGGACCCCTCTGTGGGAGAAGCTGGGCATGGGCTGGGCCGTGGGCAGCGAGGAGCTGAAGGGCCTGACGCCCCGCCAGGTCTTCGATAAGATGGTCCAGCAGCGCATACCCCTCAAGCGGGAGCAGACCCCCGAGGATATCGGCTATCTGGTGGCATTTCTAGCATCGGACCTGGCCCAGAACATCACCGGCCAGTCCATCAACGTGGACGGCGGCTCCACCATGAACTGAACCCGCCGACAGCCGGACACCCAATATACATACCGACGTAAGGGCAGGGGATTCCTGGAGAGGTAACCTCTCCGGTGGGGGCCTGGGGATACCCTCCAGTTTATTCTTTCCTCCTTCTCCCACGATGCGGGAGACAGGGGATGGGGGCAAGACAAGGGGGAGCCTTGAGGGGGTTGTCAGGCCTCCTCGACCGGAATGTGGAAAGCAAGGGGTGAGGAGGGACCCTCCTCACCCCTGTCAGTTCCTGGGATGTACCCTCGCGGAGCGACCCTGTCGCCCTACCGCTCCAGCTTGGCGTGGCTGATGGAGACCTGGCCGGTGACGCCCGCCAGGCTGGCCGAGGCCTGGACCTGTATCTGTCCCTCCACCTCTTCGATGTCCCCGAACACCCCCGCCGTGCTCTCGATCTCGAACTTGCCCGAGTCCGTTACATCCAGGCTCAGAGGCACCAGCTTGCCGGTACCCGCCTGGCAGTCCTTGACCGAAAGGGGCGCCAGGAAGTAGGGGTTGGTGGGGTCCAGACTGACGACACACACGTAAGCACCACTGCCCCGGATGAGCAGCCTGGCCGAACCCGTCATGGCGCCAATGGTGTTGCCGCTGCCGTCGGGCTTGGTTATGGAGAAGTTGCTGTCCAGCTTACCCACCAGGGCGCCAGCCAGGGCATCGGGATAGGGGCCAGGCCCTGGGGTAACGTACTGCGGATTCACCAGAATAGCCTTGGAGCTGTGCAGGCTGGTGATCACCGAGCCCACCAGGCCCTGGGGCCCCACGCCACAGAAGGGGTCCGCCGGGGCCGAGCAGTCGGGTGGGGTTGTCACCGGTGCCACCACCAGCTCGTTGACCGTGTCCACCGTGACCAGTCTGATCTTCCCGTCCTTGGAGGCCCTGAACGTGGCCGAGGTGTCGGTAGGGGGCAGGGCAGGGTTGGCCAGTTGGGTGAGGCCCACGTAGCCTACGGGAGCCTCCGCCGAAAACCTTACCTTGCCCGAATCGGCAAAGGCCACCAGGGGCAGTGCCGCAGCCAGGACAATAGCTGCCAGAAGTACCAGGAGCTTTATCTTCACGAATGACCCTCCTTTCTCTTCGTGTTGAAGCTCTCAGACCCGATTCCGATGGCGTGGCTAGTGCCACACCCGTCGTCACAACTCACCATGGCGCCCAAGGGGCCCGGCCCTTGGCGCCGGCCGCTACATACTCCCTCCTTGACCCTCCCTGACATCCCGGGTAGTCCAGGGCACCCCGGACCCCCAGCATAGCCTGAGCCCGGCGACTTGCCCCACGCTTTCCCAGGTCGATAATCAGACTAGCCCGGCACGGTCAAGCCCGCCGTTGAGGGAAGTTAAAGAGTACGTCAAGGTTCCGGAAAGGAAGGTAGCAAAACCGGCGTGGTTCCTTTAACGTGGGACAGAATAATGCAACCAGCCCGACACCCACAACAATACATAAGGCCAATCATTGGCACATTTTGCGTACAACTGAAAAAGTTCAGATAGATATGAGACAGTAGGCGTGGAAAAGTAGAAGCAGAAGGGGCCACACTTCTGGGTGAGAATAGACCAGAAAGGAGGTGGCCC
>DAOUBE010000214.1:0-8634 GCA_034432835.1 Dehalococcoidia bacterium
GGGCCACCTCCTTTCTGGTCTATTCTCACCCAGAAGTGTGGCCCCTTCTGCTTCTACTTTTCCACGCCTACTGTCTCATATCTATCTGAACTTTTTCAGTATCTCCTGGTAAAATACACTTAGCTTTTGCGTGATTGGCCCGGACTGGCATGCCATCCCTGAGCAGGGCGGCAGCCCCGCCCGCCTTGGGTACGTCCTAACGGATCCCCGGAGGCTACTCCCCCTCCCCCGGCCTGGAACCCCCAGGGGCCTGGCCACCCGGGCTAACCGGAGACAGAAAGCAAGACTCCTAGACCATTCGGAAAGAGACCATGAACGGCGACCAGATACGAAAGAGTTTCCTGGACTTCTTCCAGGCCAGGGGGCACCTGCTCATGCCCAGCGCCTCCCTAGTGCCCGTGGGCGACCCCACCCTGCTGTTCACCAGTGCGGGCATGGTGCCCTTTAAGCCCTTCTTCACCGGCGAGGTCAAGCCTCCCCGCCGGCGCCTCACCTCGGTCCAGAAGAGCTTCCGCACCTCGGACATAGATGCCGTGGGCGACCATAAGCATCTAACCTTCTTTGAGATGCTGGGCAACTTCAGCATCGGCGATTACTTCAAGAAAGAGGTCATCCCCTGGGCCTGGGAGTTCGTCACCCAGCACTTCAAGCTCTCCCCCGACAGGCTCTACGTTACCATCCACCTGGACGACGACGAGGCCTTCCGCTACTGGCGGGAGGACATCGGCGTGCCCGAGGAGCGTATCTACCGGTACGCCAAGGACAACTTCTGGGGGCCAGCGGGCACCGAGGGCCCCTGTGGGCCCTCCAGCGAGATCCACTACGACTGGGGCCGCCCCTTCGGCTGCGGCGAGATGCTTCCCCCGCCCGAGGTGGAGAGGGCCCAGCGGGCGGGTACCCCCATCCAGACGGGCTGCCACCCCAACTGCGACCGCTGTGAGCGCTTCGTGGAGCTGTGGAACCTGGTGTTTATGCAGTTCTACCAGGACGCCCAGGGCCAGCGAACGCCCCTGCCTGCCCCCAACATCGATACCGGCATGGGGCTGGAGCGGGCGGCGGCCATCCTCCAGGGGGTGCGGACTCCCTACGAGACAGATCTGTTCCGTCCCATAGTGGACAAGGTGTGCCAGCTCTCAGGCAAGGAGTACGGCCAGGAACACGAGACGGACCGGGCCATCCGGGTGGTGGCCGAGCATGGCCGGGGCATCCCCTTCCTCATCGCCGACGGCGTGGTGCCGGGCAACGAGGGCCGGGGCTATGTCCTGCGACGCCTTATACGGCGGGCCATCCGCTTCGGGCGCAAGCTGGGGCTGGAGGGACCCTTCCTGGGGGAGGTGGCCCAAGCGGCCATTGAACGCTTCGGCGGCTACTACAAAGAGCTCCAGGAGCAGCGGGACTTCATCCTACGAGTGGTGGACTTGGAGGAGGAGCGCTTCCAGCAGACCTACCGCCGCGGTAGCGAGATGCTGGAGGCGATAATCCAGTCCAGCCTCCGAACAGCCTCGGCCAACGGCAAGGGCAGCATCGCCGGCAGCGAGGCCTTCGTTCTCTACGACACCTACGGCTTTCCCCCCGAGCTGACCCAGGAGATCGCCCGGGAGCATGGCCTGGGGGTGGACATGGAGGGCTTCCAGCGGGAGCTGGAGGCCCAGCGCCAGCGGGCCCGGGAGGCCCACGCCTTCAAGGGCGGCATGGAGGTGCTGAGAAGCTACGAGGACCTGGGCGCCGGCCAGGTGGCCTTTGTGGGCTACCAGAAGCTGTCCCATGCTACCCAGGTCACCGCCATCCTGATGGGCAACCGTCCGGTGCCCCACGCCACCCAGGGCCAGGAGGTGGAGGTGGTGCTCCAGGAGACCCCCTTCTACCCCGAGGGCGGCGGCCAGGTGGGGGACGTGGGCACCATCACCGGCCCCAAGGGCCTAATCCAGGTGCGGGATACCCAGTCCCCCGTGGCCGGGCTCATCGTCCACCGCGGCGTGGTCCAGGAGGGCCAGGTCTCCCTGGGCGACCCCGTGGAGGCCCGCGTTGACCATGCCCATCGACGGGGCACCACCCGGAACCACTCCAGCACCCACATGCTCCACGCCGCCCTGCGCCAGGTCCTGGGTACCCACGTGCGCCAGGCCGGCTCCCTGGTGGCCCCCGACCGCCTGCGCTTCGACTTCACCCACGTGGCACCCCTGTCCAGGGAGGAGCTGCTGGCTGTCCAGCGGCTGGCCAACCAGAAGCTGTGGGAAGACCTGCAAGTGTCCACCCATGAGACCACCTTCACCCAGGCCGTCCAGGAGGGCGCCCTGGCCTTCTTTGGCGACAAGTACGGGGAGCGAGTCCGCGTGGTGCGCATAGGGAACTCGGAGGCCTTCAGCCTGGAGGTGTGTGGCGGCACCCACGTCCACCATACGGGGGAGGTGGGGCCTCTGTTCGTGCTGGGCGAGGCCAGCATCGGCGGCGGTATGCGGCGCATCGAGGCCGTGTCCGGCCCCCAGGCTGAGGAGCTTTACATCGAGCGGACCTCCCTGCTGGAGCGGCTGTCCCGCCGCCTTAAGACCCCCGTGGTGGACCTGGAGGCCCGGCTGGAGGCGCTCATGGAGGAGACGGAGGAGCTGCGACGACAACTGGAGGCCCAGCGCCGCCAGGCCCTGCGCCGCGAGGCCGAGGAGCGCCAGCGGGAGGTGCAGGAGGTGGATGGGGTGCGGGTGCTGGCCATACCGGTCCACGCCGCCAGCGCCGACGCCCTCCGGGAGGAGGCCGACCGTCTGAAACAGCAGCTCCGCAGCGCCGTCATTGTCCTCGGCACCGGTGACACTGAACGTCCGGCCCTGGTGGCCATGGTGACGCCTGACCTGGTCCAGCGGGGCCTCCGAGCTGACAAGATAGCCCGGGAGGTGGCCCAGGTGATGGGCGGTGGCGGCGGCGGCCGTGCCGAGATGGCCCAGGCCGGCGGCAGGGACAAGGACAAGCTGGAGGAGGCCCTGCGCCGGGTGCCAGACATCGTGCGGAGGGAGCTGGGCAAGTGAGGGCCTTGGGGCTGGACGTGGGGGAGCGCCGCATCGGCCTGGCCGTCAGCGACCCCCTGGGCATGCTGGCCAGCCCCGCGGGTTTCATAGCACGCAAACGGCTGGAGCAGGACCTCGGGCAGGTCCTCCGAGTGGCCCAGGAGCGGCAGGTGGAGCGCATCATCGTGGGGATGCCCCTCTCCCAGACGGGTGAGATGGGGCCCCAGGCCCAGCGGGTCCAGCGGTTTGTGGAAGCCCTCCGAGAGGTCTCCCCAGTGCCGGTGGAGACCTGGGACGAGCGCTACTCCACCTTCGAGGCCGAGGAGATGCTGCGCCGGGTGGGGGTGAAGCCCTCGAGGGAGAAGGGCCGCGCCGACGCCGCTTCGGCGGCGGTTATCCTCCAGAGCTACCTGGACAGCTTACGCAGCGGGTCACAGTGACAAAAACGGCTTTCGGTCATCTGACCAAGAATCCCCTCTCCCAAGGGAGAGGGTTAGGGTGAGGGTAAATCTAGGTAATGACTTTCCGACTGGGCATCCTTGGCTACCCCCTGGGGCACTCCATGTCGCCAGTCTTCCAGCAGGCGGCCCTGGACCATCTGGGCATCGACGCGCGGTACGAAGCCTGGCCAGTGCCGCCGGAGGCCCTGGCCGGACAGGTGGCCAAGCTGCGCCAGCCGGAGGTGTTGGGAGCCAACGTCACCGTGCCTCACAAAGAGGCCGTACTATCCCTACTAGACTGGATAAGCCCCTGGGCCAGGCAGGCCGGCGCGGTCAACACCATTGTCCACCGGCAGGGCAGGCTCCTTGGGTATAACACCGACAGCCACGGCTTCCTCCAGGGCCTAAGGGAGGCCGGCTTCCACGGCCGGGGGGCCAGCGTCCTGCTCATCGGGGCGGGGGGTGCCGCCAAGGGGGTGGGCCTGGCCCTGGCCTACCTGGGCGTGGCCCGCATCACCATCGCCAACCGGACCCGAGAGCGGGCCCAGGAGCTGGCTGCCCTGCTGTCCAGGCACGGCCCCAGGACGCAGGTCATCCCCCTGGAGCCGGAGGCCCTTGGCCCGGCGGCCCTGGCCAGCCAGCTCATCGTCCAGAGCACCACCCTGGGCATGAAGGGCGGCCCCGGCGAGGGGGCGTCGCCCCTGGCGGCGGAAAGCATCCCTAGAGAAGCCCTGGTGTACGACCTGGTGTATAATCCCCTGGAGACGCCCCTGCTCCGCGAGGCCAAAAAGGCAGGCGCCCGCACGGTAGGTGGGCTGCCCATGCTCATCCACCAGGGCGCGGCCGGCTTCCAGCTCTGGACGGGACGGGAGGCTCCGGTGGAGGTGATGTTCCAGGCGGCCCAGCGGGCGCTGGCGGCGACCCACTAGGCGGTAGGACGGCTGGAAGCCTATGGTCCCGGCCTTGTCTTGGGGCAGTCCGACAGGAGGTGGTCTTCTCCCTTGGTTAGTAGGAACCGGCAGCGCCCCGACAGGGAGCGGTACTACATGGGCATCGCCATGGCGGTGAGGGAGCGGGCCAACTGCCTGGGCAACCGGGTGGGGGCCATTCTGGTGCTGGATGACCGTACCATCTCCACGGGCTACAACGGCACGCCTGAAGACATGCCAAACTGCGACGAGGGCGGCTGCGAGCGGTGCGCCAGGCGCGAGAGGTACGGCCCCGGCAAGGGGTACGACGTGTGCATCTGCGTCCACGCTGAGCAGAACGCCCTAATTTCGGCGGCCCGCTTTGGTATCTCCGTGGAGAGGGCGACGCTGTACAGCACCATGAGGCCCTGCTTCGGCTGCACCAAGGAGCTGCTCCAGACCAAGGTCTACCAGGTGTATTACCTCCACGACTGGAAGCACCCTGACCCTGGCGTCTGGAGCGAGTACGAGCGGCTCCAGGCCCGCTTCCCTGGGGGCATCCGCAGGGTGGAGATGGAGGACCCCAGGAAGGACTGGGCGGTGTCGTCTATGTCACCAGTGCCTGAGGAGAGCGGCCACTCCATCCCCGGGACCTAGGCCCATCTGTGGCTGCCGCCGGGAGGATGACGCAAATTCATCGCAAGGTAGGTTCATATGGTCCGTTTCATGACCGCGGGTGAGTCCCACGGCCAGGCCCTCATAAGCCTCATCGAAGGCATACCAGCGGGCCTGCCCCTGACCGAGGACTACATCGCTGCCCAGATGGCCCGGCGCCAGCGCGGCCACGGCCGCGGCGGGCGCATGCAGATCGAAAAGGACTTCGCTAAGATCCTCTCGGGCGTGCGCCACGGCTACACCCTGGGCAGCCCCATCGCCATGCTCATCGAGAACAAGGACTGGGTCAACTGGACGGAGCAGATGAGCGTTAGCCCTATCGAGGGCGAGGCCAAGCGGGTGACCCGCCTGCGCCCGGGTCACGCCGACCTGGCCGGCGCCATGAAGTACTTCCAGAACGACGTGCGGAACATCCTGGAGCGGGCCAGCGCCAGGGAGACGGCGGCGAGGGTGGCCGCGGGCTCCGTGGCCCGGAGGCTCCTGGAGGAGTTCGGCATCCAGATTTACAGCCACTCCATATGCATCGGCGGCGTGTGGGCCAGGCCCCAGGGCCCCATCGACTGGCAGCGGGTGGAGGAGTCGCCCGTTCGCTGCGCCGACCCCGAGGCCGAGCACAAGATGATCAAGGCCATCGACGACGCCAAGGAGGCTGGGGATACGGTGGGTGGTGTGGTGGAGGTGGTGGCGGAGAACGTGCCCATCGGGCTGGGTTCCCACGTCCACTGGGACCGGAAGCTGGACGGCCGCATCGCCCAGGCCCTCATGTCCATCAACGCTGTCAAGGCTGTGTCCATCGGCGATGGGTGGGAGTCTGTAAACCTGCGGGGCTCCCAGGTCCACGATGTCATCCAGCCGGTGACCGACCCCTCCCGGCCCTGGCAGCGCAAGACTAACCGCGCCGGCGGCACCGAGGGTGGTATGACCAATGGCATGCCACTAGTGGCCAGGTTCGCTGTCAAGCCCATCTCCACCCTGTCCAAGCCGCTGCCCTCTGTGGACCTGGACACCGGCGAGCTTGTCCAGGCTCACTACGAGCGCAGCGACGTGTGTCAGGTGCCGCCCGCCGGGGTGATAGGCGAGGCCATGGTGGCCCTGGTGCTGGCCGATGCCTTCATGGAGAAGTTCGGCGGCGACCACGTGGAGGAGACCAGGCGCAACTACCAGGCCTACCTCAGGACCGTGGGGCCACGGAAAAGCTCCTCAACTAGTTAACCCAGGTGGTGATTCGGACGGACAGGAGGATGAGGAAATAAACATCTTCCTCATAGGTTTCTCCTACACTGGCAAGACCCTGGCGGGCCGCGAGGCCGCCCGCCTGCTGGGCTGGGACTTCCTGGACACGGACCAGGAGATAGAGCGCCGCGCCGGAAGGTCTATCCCGGAGATCTTCCAGAAGGAGGGCGAGGCCGCCTTCCGCAAGCTAGAGGCCCAGGTGGTGCGCGACGCTTGCTCCAGGGAGCGCACCGTAGTCTCCACCGGCGGCGGGGCCTTTGTCCAGCCTGAAAACCGCCAGCTTATGCTCAGCCGGGGGCTGGTGGTACTGCTGGAGGCCTCGCCGGAGACTATATACCAGCGCCTCCAGTCTCACGACGCCGGCGCCCAGGGGGATGTTGTCCGGCCACTGCTGGCATCGCCCGACCCCCTGGAGCGCATACGGCAGTTGAAGAGGGAGCGGCAGCCTGTCTATGCTTTGGCCCACTGGACCGTCCACACCGACCAGCTTACCCCAGGCCAGGTGGCCCAGGAGGTGGTGCGGGCCTGGGGGCTGCTCAGGGGCAAGCTGGGCCAGGGGCAGGCCCAGGACCCCTACCTGGCCGCCCAGGTGACCCACTCCGGGGGGAGCTACCCAGTGTTGGTGGGCTGGGGGCTGCTGGAGCAGCTAGGGGATCGGCTGAAGGAGCTGGATATCCAGGGGCCGGTGTACATAATAACCGACACCAACCTCCTGCCCCTGTGGTGCCGCACCGCCCAGCGTTCCCTACAGGCCAGCGGTGTCGTGGCCCACGTCTATGCCATACCGCCGGGCGAGCCCAGCAAGACCCTGGACATGGCCGGCCATATCTATCAGTGGCTGACCGAGCACCGCGCTGAGCGGGGCCACGCCATCATAGGGCTAGGGGGTGGCGTGGTGGGTGACCTGGCGGGCTTCGTGGCGGCCACCTTCCTGCGCGGCGTTCCCTTCGTCCAGGTGCCTACCAGCCTGGCGGCCATGGTAGATGCCTCCATCGGCGGCAAGGTGGCCGTGGACCTGCCCCAGGGCAAGAACTTGGTGGGCGCCTTCTACCAGCCCCGCCTGGTCCTGGCCGACGTCCAGTGCCTGACCACCCAGTCCCGCCGGGGCCTGGCCGAAGGCTGGGCCGAGGCCATTAAGCACGGCCTGATTCTGGACGCTGGGTTGTTTGAGACCTTTGAGCAGCATGCGGAAGAGCTGCTGGCCCTGGAGCCGGAGATTACCACCCAAGTGATCCGTCGCAGCATGGCCATCAAGGCCCAGGTGGTCACCGAGGATGAGCGGGAGACCCTGGGACGGCGTATCCTGCTTAACTACGGCCACACCATCGGCCATGCTCTGGAGGCGGCCACCGGCTACGGCCAGTACCTCCACGGCGAGGCGGTGTCGGTGGGGATGATGGGTGCCGCCCGCATAAGCCAGCGCATGGGCCTCCTTGAAGAATCTGTGGTGGAGCGGCAGCGAAGGGTGCTAGAGCGCATGGGGCTGCCCCTGGCCTGCCCGGGGGTTGACCGCCAGGCCCTCCTGGCCGCCATGGCCCTGGACAAGAAGACGGCCGGTCGAGCCATCCGCTGGGTGCTGCTGGAGGGCCTGGGCAGGGCGATGGTACGCCGAGATGTGCCCCAGGAGCTGGTCCTGGAGACGCTGGAGGTGTTGACCAGATGACTGTGGTGCACTTGCCGCGCCCCATTCTCTGCCCGTTGAAGCTGAATCCCAGACGACGCCATTACCTGATACAGGGTGCCCTTGCTACAGCAGCTCTGGCGCTGATCTTCTACATCGAGAACAGCCTAACCAGGGCGGCCATCCTGGCGGCCGTGGGCTCCACCACCTTCACCATATTCGTCATGCCCCATGGGCGTATGTCCCAAACCAGGCGTGTCATAGGGGCACACCTGATCGGGGTAGGGGTGGGGGCCGCCTTCTCCCAGATGGCGACCCTGCCTGGGGTGGTGGCGGTGGCAGCATCGACCCACCTGGTCATCGACCTCATAGCCGCTGGCTCGGTGGGCCTCACCATGGTCCTGATGGTAGCCATGGGCATGGAGCACCCACCTGCCGCCGGGACGGCGCTGGGCCTGGTGGTGCACTCGTGGAGCTACGGGACTATAGTTTTCATACTGGCGGCGGTCATCGTTCTCTGTCTCATTCGGGACATCCTGACACAGCACCTGAGGGACCTGGTCTAGCGGTAGGCAGGCTTCGGCCTTCGGGTCGCCGCTCTTTAACTTGTGGCAGAATTCCGAGACTGGCCTGTGTACCACCCCCTCCCTCTGGACGCCAGGTTGAAAAAGTTCAGATAGATATGAGACAGTAGGCGTGGAAAAGTAGAAGCAGAAGGGGCCACACTTCTGGGTGAGAATAGACCAGAAAGGAGGTGGCCC